>NZ_ANKP01000111.1:0-5931 GCF_000319775.1 Cupriavidus sp. HMR-1 | reverse complement strand
TTTCCGTTTTCTGAGGCGACCCCAACCGGGCCTGCTGGTCCTCGAGCTGGCTACGCAGCGTCTTCACTTCGGCTTCAAGCCCCAGGTTGACGGTTGCCAGGGACTCAGCGCGCGCGGTGGCGGCCGCCGCTTCGGACTCCAGCTCTTCGCCCCGCTGTGCGAAGACCTGCTCACCGTGCTCGATGGCGAGCGCCCAGAGGGACAGCATCGCATTGGCAACGGCGGGCGGGAGTGCGGCGCTCAAGGCGTCGACGCGCGCCTGCTCATCCTTCCAGAGCTTGAGTTCGTCGTTGATCGTCGTCCGGCTGCCCTGGCGGATTTCCGCGTAGATCAGGTCGACGGTGAGTTCATGTGGGCGTCGGCCGGCAGCAACGAGCCGCGCGGCGGCTTCACGGGTGCGAAAGCGGGTATTGCTGATGCGGCTCATTGGAACTAAACCTGAAAAGTGCTCCGGGAGCTGGGTTTTGAACTAAAATCTTCATGTATATGATGGTATCACATTATATATATAACGATGTCTTCTAGAAATTTACGATAAGACCGATAATCGTAAGCATCCCAGGTGTACGATGCGAGACCCTGCCGAAAAATCGCGTCAGTCCATGAACCTGCCCGCCACCGAGCCTGTTGTCCCCCTCATGCTGCCGGCCGCACTGGACGGCCACGACGGCACGAATCGCGCGCGCGGCGCTAACCGACAGATCACGGCCGATACCGACCTTGAGGCCGTCCGCCTGTGGCTTGCCGAGTACGCCAGCTCGCCGCACACGCTGCGCAGCTACCGCAAGGAAGTGGTGCGGCTGCTCGTCTGGGCGACGCGCACGCTGGGCAAGCCGCTGTCGAGCCTTACGCGCGAAGATTTCCTGATTTACGAGCAATTTCTTGCCGCACCGTCCGCAAACTGGGTCGATCCCGTCCTGCCACGGCGCGGGGGCACGCGGCGGCTGTTCGACGGGCCGCTTTCCGAGCGCAGCCGGCGCCAGGCCCTCGGTATCCTTTGCGGGCTGCTCAATTACCTGGTGGCCGCCGGATACCTTGCCGGCAATCCGCTTGCACTGCGGCGCTCGTCCTCGGCAATGCCGGCACGGACCCGCCGCATTGAACGTTACCTCGATCACGCGCTTTGGCAGGTTGTGCTGGAATCGATGGAGACCTGGCCGCAGGCCTCCGCGCGCGAGCGCCAGCACTACGAACGCAGCCGATGGCTGATCCGGCTGCTGTACCACACCGCATTGCGGGCAAGCGAAGCCGCCAACGCACAGGCGGCGGACTTCTTCCAGCGTCGCGGCCGCTGGTGGCTGCACGTCATCGGCAAGGGTGGCGCCGAGGGCGAGGTACCAGTCTCCGACACCCTCATGGCCGACTTCGCACGCTACCGCGCATTCCATGATCTGGCACCCATGCCCTTGCCGGCCGAAAGCACGCCGGCCGTCATGAGCATCGCCGGCGACGCCAAGCGGCACCTGACGCCGACGGCCATCTACCTGATTGCCAAGGAAGTGTTCCGCCGGGCCGCCGACACCCTCGAGCCAACCGATCCGATCGGCGCGGCCACACTGCGCCGGGCCTCGACGCACTGGCTGCGGCACTCGGCGGCTTCGCATCAGGCCGACGCCGGCACTGATATCCGCTTTATCCAGAAGAACCTTCGCCACGCCTCGATCGAGACGACCGGGATCTACTTGCACGCCGAAGATGACCGCCGGCATGCCCAGACCACTCAGGCGGGGTCAGAACCGGAAGCCGCTGCCGTACCGGCCGGGAGCCTCCCCGCGTAGAATGCTCCCCGCGTTGTCAACCTCTGAATCCCTCAACCGATGTCTGTCTCCTACGATCCCCGCCAAATTGCGGAATGGCTGGACTCCTACACGGTGTCCAAGGCTCGCTCCTATGCGAGCGCTGTCTCGGAGTTGCGCTGGATCGACGAGGATACCTTGGCGGGACTGGTGCAAGGCACCCGTACGCGCCCGTATGACGTGCGTGCGTATTTCCACGACATCGACGAAGACATGTGGGTGGAGGGAGAATGCACGTGTCCGGTCGGCGTTGACTGCAAGCACGTGGCAGCGCTGTTGATCGCCGGCCTTGCGCACCAGCCGAAGCCATCGGCCGCCGGCGTGCGCGCGGAACTGGTGACCTGGCTGGAAAATTTTCGCGCTCGACGCACGGCAGCCAATCCCGCTGCCAAGAAAAAACCAGCCAAGGCCACGCATGCCCTGGCCTATGTGATCGGGCAATCGTATCGCGGCTGCGAGATTTCCCTCTACAAGGCCCGCGTGGGGGCCGACGGTACGATTCGCTCGGTCGACGATCGGTGGCAGAACGTCGAGAAAGCGCTGGTCGAACCGCCGAAATTTGTTTCCGAGGAGGATCTGTCGATCCTGCGCGGATTGTGGCTGGGCCGCTCGCATGCCGCCTATACCGGTGGTTTTGCTCTGCAGGGCGCAACCGGCGCCGCCATCCTGGAAAAGCTCATCGCCACCGGGCGTGCATTTACTTCCTTTGTTCCCGCAGGCGCCCACTACCCCGGATCACACTGCCCGGTGCACTGCGGATCAGAGCGCGGCGCAAAGATGACCTGGCAAGCGCAACCCGACACGCGCGTGCGGCCAGTCTTGCAGGCCGAGCCACCCGCCACCCTGTTGCTGACGACCACCCAGCCCTGCTGGTATGTGGACGCGCATTCTGGCGAAGCTGGCATACTCGCCATGCCGTGGCCGGCGGAACAGGTCACGGATTTCCTGTCGATGCCGGCCATCACGCTGGACGAGGCGGCGCTCGTTGGCAATGTGTTGCGTGAAGTCGCCCCCGACCTACCCATGCCGCCCGCGCCCGACGCGTCGTCCGTGCAGGTGATCGACACCGTAGCGACGCCCGTACTGACTCTCGACACCTTGCCGACCTGGTCAGTGTCGCCACTGGATTTTGCGACGGTCAGTTTTGATTACGCAGGTCACAGCATCCCTGCAAATAGCAGCACCACCCTCGTTCGCACTGCTGGCAGCGAGGTCATCCAGATCAAAAGAGACGCCAATCTCGAGCGGAAACGTCAGACCGAGTTGCAAAAGGCGGGCTTCAGAAAAATTCCGGCCAACCGTGCATATGGTTACAAACCGTTTCCAGATGGCATCCTCGGCCCCGAAGATGTCGACGACTGGCCGGATCTCATGAAGCTGGTGCTACCCGCACTACAGGCAAGCGGCTGGCGCGTCGTCATGAGCGACGAGTTTCGGCACAACGTGATCGAAATCGAAGCGATTGACGGCAGCCTGCGTCAGACCGGCGACGGCTGGTTTGACGTCGAGATGGGCATCACAGTCAATGGTCGCACGGTGCGCCTGGAGCCGCTGCTAGCAGACCTCTTTCGTCGCGATGAGCGCTGGCTGTCGGGCAGGCTCGATACCATCGCGGACGACGAAGCGATCGACATGAAAACCGACCGCAACGAGCGGCTTCGCCTGCGTGCCGACCGGCTTAAACCAGTCGTGCGCGTGCTGATCGACCTGTTCGACTCGCTCGGCACCGGCATGCGCATTTCCGAGTGGGATGCGGCCCGGCTCCATGCGCTGGATCAGACCGGGCGCTGGCAGTTTGACGGCGACGCATCGATCCGGCAGCTCGCGCAGCGCTTGATGGCGGGTCCTGGGGTGACAGACGTGCCGGTACCGCGTGGCCTGAAGGCCGAACTCCGTACCTACCAGCGTCAGGGTCTTGCCTGGATGCAGTTCCTGCGCGAACACGGGCTGTCCGGCGTGCTCGCCGACGATATGGGCCTCGGCAAGACCATCCAGGCACTTGCGCACATCCTCACCGAAAAGGAACGTGGCAGGCTGGACCGGCCTGCGCTGATCGTCGTGCCAACGACCCTCATGCACAACTGGTGCGAGGAAGCGCAGCGCTTCACGCCGAAGCTGCGCGTCCTGGATCTGCACGGGCCCCAACGCCACGAGCGCTTTGACCAGATCGGCAAGCACGATCTCATCCTGACCACCTACGCCTTGCTGTGGCGTGACGAGGAAGTTCTTGCCAAGCACGACTTTCACCTGCTGATCCTAGACGAGGCGCAGTACGTCAAGAATGCCGCCACCAAATCCGCCGCAACCATCCGCGAACTGCGTGCAAGACACCGCCTTTGCCTGACAGGCACGCCGCTCGAGAACCATCTCGGCGAACTGTGGGCCCAGTTTGACTTCCTGCTGCCTGGCTTCCTCGGTACCCGTCAGGACTTCACCCGCCGCTGGCGCACGCCCATCGAGAAAGGCGGCGATGCTGTTCGACGTGAACTGCTCGCGCGACGCATCCGACCGTTCATGCTGCGTCGGCGCAAGGATGAGGTCGCCGCCGAGTTGCCCCCGAAGACGATGATAGTGCGCACGGTCGAGCTCGAAGGCGCGCAGCGTGACCTGTACGAGACGGTGCGCGCGGCCATGCAGGAAAAGGTCCGTGCGGCCGTCGCAGCAAAAGGCCTCGCGCGCAGCCACATCATCGTGCTGGAGGCGTTGCTCAAGCTGCGCCAGGTCTGCTGCGATCCGCGGCTCGTCAAAATCAGCCAGGCGGCCCGGATCAAGGAATCGGCCAAGCTTGATCTGCTACTCGACATGCTGCCCGAACTAATCGAGGAAGGCCGTCGCATCCTGCTGTTCTCGCAGTTCACCAGCATGCTCGACCTCATTGCGGCGGCGCTGGAAAAAGCTGGGATTCCATACGTCATGCTGACCGGGGATGCCACCGATCGCGTCACACCAGTCAAGCGCTTCAAGCAAGGTGAGGTGCCGCTTTTCCTGATCAGCCTGAAGGCCGGTGGCGTTGGCCTGAACCTGACGGCGGCCGACACCGTCATTCACTACGATCCCTGGTGGAATCCCGCCGTAGAAAATCAGGCGACCGACCGCGCTCACCGTCTCGGGCAGGACAAGCCTGTGTTTGTTTACAAGCTGATCACCGCCGGCAGTGTTGAGGAGAAAATCGTCGCGATGCAGGAGCAGAAGGCGGCGCTTGCCAACGCGATCCTGTCGGAAGATGGCGCCGGCGCCGTCAAGTTCTCCGCCGACGACATCGAGGCGCTCTTTGAGCCGATCCCGGCCGCACCACCTGTTGTGGCACCGGCGGCGAAGCCCCGATCCCGCACCAGGACGGGAACATAAAAATGGCCTTGCCGCGACGCATAGTCGAGGTCTGACCAGCACGAACCCCAATGGCAAAAACGGGCGACAACCAACACGAACAGCGCATCTCGATGGAGATCGTGGTCGACCGCGTACACCGAAGAAGAATGCGCGATGGCGTGGTACTGCCATCTCGAGGACAGTCTGAGCTTTCCATTCGAAGCGCGGGTACGTCAGGCGATGGTGGCCTCCCCGCTGCGCTCAGGTGACAGAGTCTCCGTCTTCAGACTCGCGCATGATCAGTTGTGCCGCGTTGCCATCTTCGTGCACGCACTTTACAACCAGCGTGAACTCGTCGTGCCCCTTGCCCAGCTTGTTCCCGTCCGCGCCGACCAGAGCACGCACCTTGCCGTCTCTGACTGGCACTACTGGCACGACCAAGGTTGCAGCTTCTGCCCCCCGCACGATCTGACATCCCCCGGCATAATCCCCGAGCGCAACTTACAGGGCGCTCGGGCCGTTATCAGGTCAAGTCGCACCCTGCCAGCCCTTGCCTGGTCAGGGGCTGGCGGAAGATTTGCACTTTTCGGGGGATGGGCAGAAATAGCCTACCAGTAGCCGTAGAGGCTTGCCACCACCGCCAGCGCGCGCGTGCGGGTCGCTTCTGACAAGGGCGGCGCGGCGTCCTCCCTGCCGGTCTCCCCGTGCTGCAGCGCGTGCCGGTAGCCGAGCAACCGCTGGCGCGTGAGGTCCGAGAGCGGCCCAAGCTCGTGCGCGCCGCACCAGCGCATCAGGCGGCGCAGTTCGGCGCCATAGGCGCGCAACG
>NZ_ANKP01000110.1:0-9813 GCF_000319775.1 Cupriavidus sp. HMR-1 | reverse complement strand
GCTGGCGCACGAGGACAAGGCCGTGGCCCAGGCGCTGCTGCGCGAGGTCAATGCGCTCTACACCTGCGGCCCCGCGGGCGGTGGTGGCGTGCGCACGGCATTGCGTGCGCGCCTCAACGCGATGTCGTGCCTGGCGCCACGCCATACCCTGTTGTCCTGACCGGAGCCTGCCATGACCGTAACCACACAGCTCTACCGGTTTGCTCACGGCCGCACCGGCGACAAGGGCGACCGCTCCAACATCAGCGTGATTGCTTACGATGCCCGCGATTTCGATCACCTCGTCACGCACGTGACCGAAGATGCGGTGCGTGCGTTGTTTGCGCATCGGCACCCAGGGGCCGTGAAACGCTATCTGGTGCCGTCGATCCACGCGATGAACTTCGTCATCGATGGCGCGCTCGATGGCGGCGTCAACGATGCGCTCAATCTCGATACACACGGCAAGGCGCTGGCGTTTCTGCTGCTGGACATGCCGATTCCCTTGCCGCCGCGGTTCGCCGGCGGCGCCTCATGATTGCCAAGCTGTTCCATCACAAAACAACTGGAGGAGACACAGATGTCCGCGTTTCGCAGGCCGCAGGCCCCCGCAGCCCTACTCGCTTTCGCTACATTCACGTGCCTGGCCTTGCCGGCCGGTAGTGCATGGGCCGAATTTCCTGACAAGCCGATCCGCTTTGTCGTGCCCTTCGCGGCCGGTAGCGCGACGGACCAGCTCGCGCGCGCCGTGGGCCAGGCCGTGACGCAGGAAGCAAAGGTAACCGTGGTGGTCGACAACAAGCCGGGCGCGAACGGCTTCATTGCCGCCAGCGACGTGGCGAAGGCCGCCCCCGATGGCTATACGGTGCTGATCACCACCAACACCACGCACGCAGCCAATGAGCACCTGTTCAAGAAGCTGCCGTACGACCCGGTCAAGGACTATGCGCCGCTGACGGCGTTGGGCCGTGGCGGCCAGATCATGGTGGTCAATCCGCAGGTACCGGCCAAGACCGTGGGCGAGTTCATCGCGCTGGCAAAGAAGGAGCCGGGCAAGCTCAGCTTCGGCAGCGGCAGTTCGTCGTCGCGCATTGCTGGCGAGCTGTTCCAGCAGATGGCGCACGTGGAACTGCTGCACGTGCCGTACAAGAGCAACCCGCTGGCGATCACCGACCTGCTCGGCAACCAGATCCAGATGATGATCACCGACACGGCGACCGGGCTGCCGCAGGTGAAGAGCGGCAAGCTGCGCGCGCTGGGTGTCTCTGGCAAGGCACGCTCGCCGCTGGCGCCTGACGTGCCGACGATCGACGAGGCAGGCGTGAAGGGTTATGAGATGAGCTACTGGTTCGCGGCCTATGCGCCGGCCGGCACGCCGCCCGCAGTGGTCGGCAAGCTGAACCAGATGCTGGTCAAGGCTGCCAGGAGCGAAACGGCCGCCACTTTCTACCAGTCGACCGGTACCGACGTGTTCACAAGTTCGCCGGCCGAACTGGCGAAGTTCCAGGCGCTGGAATCGGCGAAATGGGGCCGCATCATCAAGGCGGCCAACATCCAGCCCGAGTAAGTTCGCTTCACGCAGAAACGGGTACGCTTTGCGCTGGCAGGGCGTTCCCGTGACAACTTGCCCCGCCACGCGCCGTGATTTCGCCTAGAGTGTCTGGATCGGAACGACTGGAGCGTGTCATGAGCCAGACAGGCAAGGGGTTTCGGAGTGAGCGGCGCGGTTTCCTGATCGGCGTGGCGTCCGCGGCGTTGGGCGCCGTGGCGTTGCCGGCGTCGGCACAGTCACTACGCGGCAAGCCGAGATCGAAGATCGGCGTAATCGGTGCCGGCCACATCGGCGGCACGATCGGGGGAATCTGGGTGGGTGTGGGGCATCCGGTGATGTTCTCGTCGCGCCATCCCGAAGAACTCAAGCCGTTGGTCGAGAAACTGGGATCGCTGGCACAGGCCGGGACCGTGGACCAGGCCCTCGAGTTTTCCAATGTCGTCCTGCTTGCCGTGCCTTATGGCGCGTTGCCCGAACTGGGCAGCCAGCATGACTGGAAGGGCAAGATCGTGCTCGACGCCACCAACGCGGTGGCGCCGCGAGATGGGGCGATCGTCGAGGAGGTCAAAGCCAATGGCATCGGGGTGACCACTGCCAAGTACCTGCCGGGCGCGCGCATCGTGCGCGTCTTCAATTTCACAAGCGCGGGGTCTTTCGCGCGTGAGAGCAATCGCAAGGGGCCGTTGATGGCGGTGCCGATGGCGGGGAACGATGCCGGCGCGCTGATCATTGCCGGCAGGCTGGTACGCGATGCGGGCTTTCAGCCCGTGGTGGTGGGAGGCTTGTCCAGCGCCGACCGCTTCGCGCCGGGAGGCAAGTTGTTCCACATGGAGGGCACGGAAGCGGAATTCCGTCGTGCCATGGCGCAAAATTCCGCGCCGTGATGCCTGAGCCCGTGATGCCTGCTGTGAGACCTGATCAGTGAGATCTGGTGGCGGCCTTGCTTAGCGGCGCCGCCACTCCATCGCCACCATCGAAGGCGTGAACCCGAGCTGGCCGAAGAATGCGGCTTCTGACGAGCGCGCCGCGCGTAGAACCCAGGTGATATCCGGATCGTTGCCCATGACATGCCGCAGCAGCGCGCGGCCGACACCGCGGCGGCGATGCTGTGGCGCCACGGCAACCATCGAGATATAGCCGTTTGCGATGTCGTCGCAGAGCGCGCGCGCGAAGCCGATGACCTCGCCGCCCTCCACCGCCACTGCGACGCGTTGCGAGTTGGCGATGAGCTGCGCGAACCGTTCGGGATTGCTGACCTGTTGTTCCCAACCATTGGCGGCAAGCAGACGCCGGGCTGCCTCGATATCTGCGGGCAACGGGTTGCGGATTTCCATTGACGATTCCTCCAGCCTGGTACTTGGGCACGCGCGCCTTACTCCCACGAAAGTGGGGGTACGCCAGTGCCTTCCGCCACGGGCGCGCGTATGGTTCGCGCGTTTTGGCGACAGAGTGTAGCTAAGCGAACACGGCTGCGTCAAACAACTTTATCCGTTAATCCCACGCGTTCGGTGCCGCACGAGGGCCTGCGCGGGGCCCTGTCGTGTCCCTTGGGCTAGCGGTATGATGCCTGCCATGAATGCCACGATCTTCTCCTCCGCCCACCCGGCAGATCAACTCGCCGAGTTCAACGACGCAGATAGCGCGCTGGCGCGTATCCGCGAGATCTATGACAGCTCAGTGGCCGCCGTGCGCGCGCGATTTGACGCGTTTGCCCAGGGCAAGCCGCTGCCGTCGGCCGCGCACGCGTGCTATCCGTATCTGGGCATCTCGGTCAATCTGGAGACGATGGTCACTGATAGCCGGCCTTCCTGGGGCACGGTGGCCTATCCGGGGGTCTATGGCACCACGGTGACGCGGCCGGACCTGCTGTGCGACTACTACCGCGACCAGATCGAGCGTCTGATGCGTTATCACCGCGTGCCGGTGGTGGTAGGGATTTCGCGCCGACCGATCCCGCTGCCGTTTGTGATCGAAGCATCGACCACCGATATCAGCTACACGCAGGCGCGTGAACTCGAGGCGTCATTCGTGCTGCCGGAACTGAGCCGCATCGACGACTCGATCGCCAATGGCACGTATGAGCCCACTCCGGGCGAAGCCTGGCCGCTGTCGCTGTTCTCGGCGGAGCGCGTGGATCTGGCGCTGCAGCGGCTTTATCACTACACGGGTACCGCGCCGCAGCATTTCCAGCGTTTCGTGCTGTTCACAAACTATCAACGTTACGTCGACGAGTTCGTGACACTGGGCCGTTCGCTGATGGCCGGTGACGGTGGCGATGGCTATGTGCGCTTCGTCGAGCCCGGCGACGTGATCCAGCAACTCGGCGAGCAAGAGCCGGATGACGCGACACGTCCACGTGCTTTGCCGCAGATGCCGGCCTACCACCTCGTGCGCGAGGATGGGCTGGGTGTCACGCTGGTCAACATCGGCGTGGGGCCTTCCAACGCGAAGACGATGACGGACCACCTCGCCGTGCTGCGCCCGCATTGCTGGCTGATGGTGGGCCACTGCGGCGGGCTGCGCCGCTCGCAGCAGCTTGGCGACTACGTGCTGGCGCACGCGTATGTGCGCGACGACCACGTGCTCGACCATGACCTGCCGCCCTGGGTACCGGTGCCGCCAATCGCCGAGATCCAGGTGGCATTGCAGGAAGCGGTGGCGCGTGTGACGGGATTGTCCGGTACCGAGATGAAGACACGGATGCGCACTGGCACGGTGGTGTCTACCGACGATCGCAACTGGGAACTGAAATCGAAGTCGCTCTACGCGCGCTTCAACCAGTCACGCGCGATTGCCATCGACATGGAGAGCGCCGCGGTTGCCGCCAATGGCTTCCGACTGCGTGTGCCCTACGGCACGCTCCTGTGCGTATCGGACAAGCCGCTACACGGCGAGCTCAAGCTGCGCGGCATGGCGAATGCGTTCTACCGCCAGCGCGTGAGCCAGCACATGACCATCGGGCTGGAGGCGATCCGCATACTGCGAGAGAACGGCGTCGAACAACTGCACTCGCGAAAGCTGCGCAGCTTCGACGAGCCAGCATTCCGATAAGACACCCGAGACACCTTCCTCCTTGTCTTCGTGAACGAAAAAAAGCGCGCGGTATCACCGCGCGCCTGGAATCGGAGTGAGCCGTCGCGAGCTCAGCCGTTTGACAAGGAGGAGAAAAATTGCCGCTTAGAAGCGATAGCCGACACCGGCGCTGAACAGCCACGGATTGAGCTGCACGTTCGATACCTTCTGGCCCGTTCCATTCGCATAGACGTTGCTCGAGATCCAGATCTTCTTGACGTCGACGTTGAGGAACCAGTTCTTGGTTACCTTGTAGTCCATACCGACCTGCAGGGCCGGGCCCACGCTCCAGCGGTCCAGGCCGAGGGAGTTGCCGGCGATGTCTGCGTTCCAGATGCGGGTCACGTTCACACCAGCGCCAACATAGGGGCGGAAGGTGCCATTCGGAATGAAGTGATATTGCAGCAGCAGGCTCGGAGGCAGGTGGCTGAACGTGCCGATCTTCGCGCCATCCAGACGGACATCCTGCTTTTGCGGAATCGTCAGCACCAGTTCAGCGGCGATGTTCGGCACGATGAAGTAGGTAACGTCCAGTTCCGGAATCCACTTGTTGTTGACGCTGATCCGGTCAGATGCGCCCACACCGCCAACCGGGTCGGACTTGTTGTCCATGTTCAGGAACGTGCCGCGCAGGCGGATCATCCAGTTGCTCTGCTGTTCGTCGGCGGCCACGGCCGGTGCCGAGAGCGCGCCGATCGTGGCGGCGGTCAGCGCCATGCAGATGGAGGAAACAAGGGTCTTGCGGCGGGGAGAGAGGGTAGTGGTCATGGTCGGGAAGCACTGGACATTGAAAATGTGCGCCCAGTGTGTCCCGTGGTTCCCTTGCAGACCTTGACATAGCACAAGCAAGAATCACCCTGCTCTCGAAAGGGGGATTGACCGTCGCCTGTGCGCGACAGATCGCCACCGCTTTGTGCAAACGGCGATCAAGCTTGTGCGGACAGGACTTCTATCCACATGCGGAATGATTCGTGGCGCCCACGCGGCCGCCCCCGTACGCTGTGCGCACGTGGTTGTGCACCGCGCATGTCGTGGGCGTCCGAGAGGACGTCTTTCGCGGTGTGCCCTCTGGGGGGAGGGCACACCGGTTTTCTCGGATGCAGGGCATCCGACAGTCTTCAGGCCGCCCTGGCCTGCACGGCTTCCGACATGTCGCGGGTCTGCAGATGGCGATTGATACCGGAGACCACGGCCTTCAGTGACGCCGTGACGATGCTGGGATCGACGCCCGCGCCGAAGCCCGTGGCCGAGTCCGCAACGCGCACTTCGACATAGCAGGCTGCGTTGGCATCGGCGCCCGTGGTCATGGCGTGCTCGTGATAGTCCATCACACGCACCGCTACGCCCAGGCTGCGCGTGAACGCATCCACTGCCGCATCGATCGGACCATTGCCCGTGCCACGCATGCGCATCGGACGACCATCGCGCACGATATCGATTTCCACTTCCGCGGCGGCGTCGCTGGCCGATACCATGCGATGCGATACGTAGCGCAGTGGCGCCTCGACGTCGAGATACTCGCGGCGGAACAGTGCGTAGAGATCCGCCGCGCTGGCCTCGAGCCCGGTTTCATCGGTCATGGCTTGCACTGCGCGGCTGAACTCGATCTGCAGGCGGCGCGGCATGTAGATGCCGTGCATCTGTTCGAGCAGATAGGCCATGCCGCCCTTGCCGGACTGGCTGTTCACACGGATCACCGCGTCATAGCTGCGTCCGAGGTCGGCCGGATCGATTGGCAGGTAAGGCACCTCCCAGATCGCATCGTCCTTCTGCTGGGCGAATCCCTTGCGGATCGCATCCTGATGCGAGCCCGAGAATGCCGTGAAGACCAGGTCGCCCACGTACGGATGACGCGGGTGCACAGGCAACTGATTGCAGTGCTCGACGCACTGGCGCACTTCGTCGATATCGGAAAAGTCCAGTTGCGGGTCCACGCCCTGCGTGTACAGGTTCAGCGCCAGCGTGACCAGATCCACATTGCCGGTGCGCTCGCCGTTGCCGAACAGGCAGCCTTCCACGCGATCGGCGCCGGCCATCACGGCCAGTTCCGCCGCCGCCACGGCAGTGCCACGATCGTTGTGCGGATGCACTGACAGCACGATGTGCTCGCGCCGCGCCAGACGGCGATGCATCCATTCGACCTGGTCCGCGAACACATTGGGGGTGCTGCATTCCACCGTGGTCGGAAGATTCAGAACCATCGGTCGGTTGGCATCGGGCTCCCACACGGCGGACACCGCGTCCGATACTTCGAGCGAGAAGTCGAGTTCGGCCAGGCTGAAGGTTTCGGGCGAGTACTCGTAGGTCCATGCGGTTTCCGGCATGGCATCGGTCAGTTCACGGATCAGGCGCGTGCCGGAGACGGCCACTTCCTTGATCTCCTCGCGCGATGCATTGAACACGATGCGGCGCCACGCGGGCGCGATCGGATTGTAGAGATGCACCGTTGCGCGCCTGGCGCCGCGCACGGACTCTACGGTGCGACGGATCAGGTCATCGCGCGCCTGGGTCAGCACGACGATGTTGACGTCTTCGGGGATGCGATCTTCTTCGATCAGCATCCGCACGAAATCGAAATCGGTCTGCGATGCGGAGGGGAATGCCACCTCGATTTCCTTGAGCCCGATCTTGACGAGCTGTTCGAAGAATCGCAGTTTGCGCGCGCTGTTCATCGGCTCGATCAGCGCCTGGTTGCCGTCGCGCAGATCGGTGCTCATCCAGCGCGGCGCGCGCGTGATCTGGCGCGACGGCCAGGTTCGGTCAGGCAAGTCGACCGTGGTGGCGGGGCGATATTTGGTGGATGGATCCTGCAACATGGGCATGGGAATTCTCCTTCCTCGCTAAGGGAAGATGCGACGAATGCGTCAAAAATGGAAAACGGACGGAAAAACGGTGGCGAAAGGCTGCCGAACTGCCACAGGGCTCTAGGCCCGGCAACCGATCGGTAGGCTTAGCAGTAGCGAGGAAGCGCCCAGGGCGCGGCACGACAGCAGGCCCGCGACGCACGCGCGCACGGCGGCATCGATGCGCAAGGCATCGGCGGCGTGGCGGAGGTTGAGTGCGGTGGCGGTCATCGTGCTGGGAAATGTGTCGCAGCGGTTGCGCGACTCAAGGAGCGTAGTGCAGAACACGGGCTGGCGTCAACCCGGGATCGGACGCGGATCCGCGTGGATGCGTGCTGCATTGGTGCGATCTGCGGCCGTCATGGCGGTTGCGTCTTCCGACAAAGGGATGAAACGAGCCTCTTGTGTTGGTTCGCACTCAATCCTCTGGCCGGTATTGCATCCGCCGCATCGCGCCTAGTCTGATTCTGGGAACGGGCCCAAAACTACAAGAGGGGATCATCATGCGGACACGTACGTGGACCACATGGCTCGCCTGTGCGGCGATCGCCATGCTGATGGTGGCATGCGGCGGCGGAGGCGGTAGTTCGGGCTCGGGATCGGCGCCATCCGGTGGCGCGGGCAGTGGCGGTAGCGCCGGCAGCGGCGGCTCCGCCGCGGTGGCAACGTCCTATACGCTGGTGTTGAACCAGACCTCGGGCAAGGTCGCGGTAGGCGACACGATGCCGCTGACTGCGTCAGTCGTTGACAATCTTGGCAATGACGTTACCGGTTCGACCACATTCGCCTGGTCGACCATCAATTCCTCCATCGCCGTCGTGGCGAACGCATCGGTACCGGGCGGCGCAGTGGTGACCGGCGTGGGTCTGGGTATCGCCAACATCAGCGTGGTGGCGACCGTGACCGGCGCCAATAATGCGACGACCGTGCTGCCACAGGCATCGGCGACGATTACGGTGGTTGCGCCGGGTAGCAGGACGTACAGCCTCGCGCTGCCGTACCCATCGCTTTCGATGACGGACGGGCAGACCCTGCGCGTGACGGCATCCTTGATCGACAGCGACGGCGCGGATCGCTCCGCCAGTGCCACCGGATGGACCTGGCGCAGCACCACGTCGGCGGTGCAGGCGGCAGGCGTGGCCAATGTCGGCGTGCTGCTTGGCGTCAATGCGGGCAGCACCGTCGCCCTGTCCGTGGTCAGCGTTCAGGTCACGGCACCGGATGGCAGCACCCTGACCGGCGCTTTCCCGGTGTCGGTGTTCCCGACCGGTGTATCGAGCTACCGGCTCGTGTTGTCGCAGAACGGCTCGCAGATCAACGCGCTGAACGTGCTCAACGGCTACCCACAGACGTACCTCTCGCAGGTGGTGCGTAGCGATGGAAACGACTCGACCCCAGATTTCACCGGCCTGTGGACCTTTACGACCACATCGCCATCGTTACTCGTGTTGCCGGATTCCTCGACACGTCTCACCACGGTCAGCACCGGTCGGCCGAACGGTGCGTCACCGCTCCAGAGCATTCTTTCGGAGATGGCCGGCAGCTTGACGTTGAGCGCAAAGCCGCGCGCCACGCTGTTCGTCACGGAGCAACCAACCTGGGCGCTGGTCTACAACGGTCCACAGCCATTGGTAGTGAACCGCCTGGCTGGCGCGACCATCGCGGTGCAACTGCTGCATCGTGGTGTGGATGAGGGCATCACCGGTTGCGGGACGAGCTGGGCGTGGTCGACGACGAGCAGCAATATCGTGGTCGCGCAGTCGGTGCTTGCGCCCAACTCGGCGTCGATCCTGCCGACGGCGGCTGGCCCCTTCTCGGTCACGGCGACATGCACGGCCGGGGTGGAGGCCATGCCGCTGTCGATCACGATTCCGGGCACGGCACAGTAACGTACTCCGGCGGGGTGCGTACCCGTTTCTGCGGACGCATGCCTCCTTGGTTCGCTCCCCTTTCCCGCTTGCGGGAGAGGGGCCGGGTGAGAGGGATCAGCGGCTCAAATTGCGACAAGGTGGCAAGCAGAGCCTCCACGCCCTCTCACCCAACCCCTTGCCTGCGCCGTGGGAGAGGGACGCAGGCGGATCAAGGCGTACCCATTTCTGCGTGCCTGAGTTGCATCCCCACAAATGAAAACGGCGACCTTTTCAGGTCGCCGTCGTCAGGCATCATCCGTCGATCCGGTCGTCAGGATTTGCGCACGAAGCGGACAATATGCTCGTTGCTGGCGCTGCCCGACTCTGTCGACTTGGTCGAGGTATTGGATCCGCAGGTGCTGCATCCACTATTCGTATCGCACCCTGTGGCGCAACCGGCGGCCTCGCGAGGTGCGAGTCGCCGCGCGACCCAGCCACGCCAGCCGCTGGCCGATGC
>NZ_ANKP01000109.1:0-10848 GCF_000319775.1 Cupriavidus sp. HMR-1 | reverse complement strand
CATTCGGTGGCGGCAGCGGCGCGGCCGTGGGTGCGGGCGCCGGCATGTTGACGGGCGCGGCCGTTGGCACTGGTGCCGCCTATAACTCCGCCTACGGCACGCAGCGCCAGTACGACGCCGCATACGTCCAGTGCATGTACGCGACCGGCAATCGCGTACCGGTGTACGGGCAGATGGTGTCCGCACCGCCGCCAGGGCCCGCGCACGAGTCGATGCCTCCGGCCAACTACCAGCCTTACTATCCGCCGCCTCCGCCGCCTGGCTACGTTCGCTGAATACTGCCGGCGCGAACGTGCCTCAACCGCGCCGGGCGCGCAGACGCGCCCAGGCGCAGAACTCGCGCGGCCTGCGGTCGGCGCCTAACGCGTCGCAGTCGCGTGAGAGCATCTCGAAAACCGTCGCCTCGTCGCCCTGAAAGTAGTACTGCAAGCGCTCTACCCACTGGCGTGCTTTCGCTTGATCGCCAGTCAACGCGAGCAACCAGGCCGTGCGCCCGATGAGGTTCGGCGTTGGCAGCAGATGCAATGCGGCCATGTGCGCCGGCAGCAGGCTGGCAGCATTGTCCGGCGTGATCCTGGCGTGCTCGACGCTGTCCGAAGCCGCGTGCTGGCGGAACCAGAGCTTGGGCATCGGCAGGCTATCCCGCTTCTCTTCATGCGCGTACTCGCGTGCCTCGACACGCTTGTAGTCCTGCCAGAGCGTCACAAGCAGAAAGGCGGACACGACAATGAACACCACGCACGCCATCGCCGGAACGGCACGCGGCAAGCGCTTGCCAAAGCCGGATGGTTCGAGCCACGCCAGCAGGAAACAGAACGGCAGGAAGAAGTACAGGTAGTGCAGCGGATACTCGAGCATCGAGTGCGCCCCATACATCGCAAGCCAGAACAGCATCGGCACGGCCATGGCGCGCTCGCCCGACGACGCTGTCCAGATCCGATCGCGCACCACGCGCCAGAGCCACCCTACCAGCACCAGCGCCACGCCGACGGTGCCGACCAGACCTGTCTTTGCCAGCAGATCGAGTACTGCGTTATGCGCATGGAGCGACATCTCGGCCGTTTTGCCAACCTCGGCCATCTGCTGGAACTGGGCCCAGCCAAACTCGCCATAGCCAACCCCGAGCAGTGGATGCGTGCGGAACATCGCCCAGGCATGTGCCCACAAGGCGCCGCGGCCGGAAACCTGATCGCCGGACTGGAGTTGCGCGACGGTGTCAAACAGCCGCCAGTCGAACAACTGACCAGCGTGCTTGATGGCTGGCTGGAGCACCACGATGCCGACGACCATCAGCACTGCGGCGACAATCAGCCCCGGCGCGCGATGCATCGGATCCGTGCCACGAGGCGTGCCCCGTGCCAGATGCGCGGCGATCAGCGCGTACAGCGCGGCCAATCCGATATGCAGCACGCCCGTGCGCGACCCGCTCAACACGATGCCGCTTTCCAGCAGCAGCACCGCGACGAGCCAGCCCGGAAACCGCAGCCACCCACGCGTGGCGAGCCACACCGAAGCCACCAGCGCCAGGCCCTGAATCGTGGCCTGATGATTCGGCTGGTTCAGATTGCCCCAGAGGCGGCGGTTGTTGTCGTAGAAGTATTCAGATACGAGATTGAATGCCTGATCTTCCAGATGGAAGACCTGCACCCATTGCGCCAGCGTGCCGAGGAGCCCCGCAATCATGAAGGCGATCGCGAGCGAATCGACAATACTCGCGCGCTCGTCGGTCGACATCGACTGGCTGGCACGCCATGCGGCCAACATCAGCGCCGCGCCCAGCGCCAGCACGATTTGCGTGAGCTGACGGCTGCCGGTGACATCGACCATACCCATGGCGGCTTGCGCGACGGTCGTGACGATCAACCAGATCGGCAACAGCACGATCCACGGGAACGCTCCGGACGCTCGCGAGCCCGACTGGTTTGACCTCAGCGCCAGGGCGATGACCAGGAATACGCCAAGCAATCCGGCCGTCCACTCGCCATAGAACGTGGCAAGCGGCAGCGTGTGCTTCGAAACCAGCAGGGGCAAGGTAAATGCGACGACGATCGCCGTCGCGGGAAGCGTAGCTCGAGGTGCCGGCATTCGCGCGCAATCAGGGGCAAAGGCGACATGATAGCGCGGCACAGTGGGGGTGCCGAAAGATCGGTGACGTAGATCGGCGATGACTTGGAGGTATGAGCTCCCGCGCAGCGGTGGGACCAGGCGCCTGCACCAAGGTGTTCTTCGGCCCAGCGGATGGGCCACGCGCTCGCGTACTACAGGCCAACACTACGTTCGTCCCAGGCGGTCGCCCTAGACCGCCTCGGGACTATTCGTACAGGATCGAGGAATGTATCGAGCCTCGGCATTGGACGTACAGGTCCACGCGATGGAGCCGGTATTGGCGCCAAGCATCGTCAGTGTCAGCGTTTTTCCGTTGAGCCCCTGCGAGACGTCCTTAGTCCGGAAGGTTGCCGTAATCGTGCAACCACCCCCGCTCGCCGCAGATCCGCCTACAGTTACAGACTGAACATATGAGCCGGATATGTTCCCAGACACGGGAATACCGTCGTATTCCCCATAAGAATTGCTCGGGCAGGTACCACGCTGCGAAAACGATTCGACGACCGCCGTCTTCTGCGCCGAAGCTAGCGTGAGGCCCTCGGCAAACTGCGCCCTGGCCACGTAGTCCTGATACTGCGGAACCGCGATCACCGCAAGAATGCCGACGATCGCGACGACGATCATCAGTTCGATCAGTGTGAAGCCTGCCTGGCGCAGTGAACGCGCTTGCGAACGTTGGCATGAGACCCGGTATTGCATATGACCCCCTAGGAAGTTGTTGTTGGCATCTGGCCAGGACGGCTTGAGTGCCGCCCGGCCCGAGGCATCTTCCAAGGAGTCGGTTGCGTAGAAATTGACGTTGCACAAGTGGCGGAGGAACGTCGCAATCGCAGGTATGTGCGACGAAAATGCACAATCGCGCGATGCCCCAGCCCTTGCCGATACGCGGATCAGATGCCTCCGATCCATGCCATCGGCAGCCCAGCGCGCGAAGCAATGCTAGTTACCTCAGCCCGTCGTCGTGGTCGTCGTAGTCGTCTTGCCAGACTGGCTCGCTTTCGCGCAGGCCTGCGGCACGTATCGCTTGTCCGCCGAAGACTCGCACTGCCAGGTCACCGACCCGCCGTCTGCATTACCCATGGTCAACGTCACCTGCTTGCCGAGCAGGCCCCTGGTAATGCCTTCGTCCTTGAACTTGGCGATGATCGTGCAGCCGCCAGCATCGGAGGCCGTGCCACCCGTTGTGACGCTCTGCACATAGCTCCCCTTGATCGCCGAGGCCACGGGCACGCCGCCGACCGCCGCGCTCGCATTGTTTGGGCAGGTACCAGCCGCCGCAAACGAATCGATCACGCCGGCTTTCTGCCCGGAGGCCAGGCTCATGCCTTCGGCAAACTGGGACCGCGCGATGTAGTCCTGGTACTGCGGGATGGCGACGCCGGCAAGAATGCCGATGATCGCGACTACGATCATCAGCTCAATCAGCGTGAAGCCTCGACGATTCTTTCGCTCCAATGCGCGACGTTGTCCGCGCAGGAAAACGACTTTGGTTTGACGCGTCATGTTGACCCCTTTCATTAGTGTTGTGCGATTGGAAAAGTGCGGGTGCGCCCGCAATCCGCGATGCGCACGGGGCCATGATCGCGAGCGAAACCGCGAGGTCCCAATGACCTCGGACAAATCTGACAGCGCTGTGGGAATTGTTTGGAAAACCACAGGAGTGTGTGGTGTGGATGCTGCAAGATGGGTGTTGCGTCGAAACCACTGGGTACGCCTGCGTCGCCCCTTGCCCAACCGCTCCAACCGCTCTTTCACAGGCAAAAGCGCGAGACTTGCCTGCTGGAGGCAATTCGCTCCCTACAAAACAAAACGGGCGACCCCGTGAGGGTCGCCCGTTTCAGGCTCGCGATTTGGCTTGCGATCAGGCCGTCTGTGCGGAACGCCGACGCAGCAGCTTGCCGAGCATGACCACCAGCACGGCGCCCACGACGCCGAACACCAGGTGCGCATGCGGCACGTGTACCTGGAACCACTCGGCATCCACCGGGTCGCTGACGAGCATTTCGCCGGCCAGATAGCCCAGCAGCGCGGCGCCCAGCACGATGATGATCGGGAAGCGCTCCATCACCTTGAGCAGGATCGTGCTACCGAAGACGATCAGCGGAATCGACAGGCCCAGACCCAGCACCAGCAGCATCAGCTGGCTGCCTTCGGGACCCTTCTGCGCGGCTGCGGCCACGGCCACCACGTTGTCCAGCGACATCACCAGGTCGGCGATCAGGATGGTGCGGATGGCAGCCCAGATATTGTCCTTGGCGTCATGGCCATCTTCATCGTCGTCGCCGGTCAGCAGTTGCACGCCGATATAGACCAGCAGCAAGGCACCCACGATCTTCAGATACGGCAGGCTCAGCAGCTTGACTGCGGCCACGGTCAGAACCACCCGCATGATGATGGCGGCGGCACTACCCCAGAAAATGGCCTTCTTTTGCTGGGCAGGGGGCAGATTGCGGGATGCGAGCGCGATCACGACTGCGTTGTCGCCCGACAGGACGATGTTGGTCAGGATGATCGATCCCAGCGCAATCCAGAATGCGCTGCTGGACAACAATTCCACGGCAAGACTCCTTCCTCGATTTCTAAGTTATTCCAGGTCCGCAGGGGCTCCCACTGCGGACTTTTGGATGTCTGAATTACCAGACATGGAGATTTATCGTACGAACCTTTCGATTCGGTTTCAATCCGCGCTGCAGCAGCCTCGGGATATACCCTAGGATTTTGCGTCGCCAGAATGACGTTGCCCCCGCTTCTGAGGCGGGGGCAACGAATGCGGCGAAGCGCTCCGGCAGGAGCCGGCATACGCCGCAGGTACGGCAATCGCGTTGCACGTGCTTTAAGAGCACACACAAGCGACATCGGTGGGAATGCCTTACAGCATTGCCTTCAGCAGGCGGCCCATTTCCGACGGGTTCTTGGTGACCTTGATACCGCAGGCTTCCATGATTTCCAGCTTGGCCTGGGCGGTGTCGGCACCGCCCGAGATCAGCGCGCCGGCGTGGCCCATGCGCTTGCCCGGAGGCGCGGTCACGCCAGCGATGAAGCCAACCACCGGCTTCTTCATGTTTTCCTTGATCCAGTAAGCCGCGTTGGCTTCGTCCGGACCACCGATCTCACCGATCATGACCACGGCGTCCGTTTCCGGATCGTCGTTGAACATCTTCATCACGTCGATGTGCTTCAGACCATTGATCGGGTCGCCACCGATACCGACGGCCGACGACTGGCCCAGGCCCAGCGCGGTCAGTTGGCCCACGGCTTCATACGTCAGCGTGCCCGAGCGCGACACCACGCCGATGCGGCCCTTGCGGTGGATGTGACCCGGCATGATGCCGATCTTGATCTCGTCCGGCGTGATCAGGCCCGGGCAGTTCGGTCCGAGCAGCAGCGTCTTCTTGTTCTGGCGACGCATCTTGTCCTTGACTTCCATCATGTCGCGGACGGGGATGCCTTCGGTGATGCAGACCACCAGGTCCAGATCGGCGTCAACGGCTTCCCAGATGGCGGCTGCGGCGCCTGCGGGCGGCACATAGATCACCGACACGGTCGCGCCGGTTTGTTCCTTGGCATCCTTGACGCTTGCGTAGATGGGAATGCCTTCGAAATCTTCACCGGCCTTCTTCGGGTTCACGCCTGCCACGAAGCAGTTCTTGCCATTGGCATAGTCACGGCAGCCGCGGGTGTGGAACTGGCCCGTCTTGCCGGTGATGCCCTGGGTGATGACCTTGGTGTCCTTGTTGATCAGAATGCTCATTTGCTAGTCCTTTTAGTCGCCCCGCCCGGCTGCGGCCAGGCGGCAACGAAAGTTGTCCTTACTTGCCAGCGACGGCGGCCACGACCTTCTGGGCGGCTTCTTCCATCGTGTCGGCCGAGATGATCGGCAGACCGGAATCAGCCAGCATCTTGCGGCCCAGCTCTTCGTTCGTGCCCTTCATGCGGACGACCAGCGGCACGCCAAGCTGCACGGCCTTCGAAGCGGTGATCACGCCTTCGGCGATCACGTCGCAACGCATGATGCCGCCGAAGATGTTGACCAGGATGGCCTGCACGTTCGGGTTCTTCAGCATCAGCTTGAAGGCTTCGGTCACCTTCTCGGTGGTGGCGCCGCCACCCA
This sequence comes from Cupriavidus sp. HMR-1, assembly GCF_000319775.1. Classification (NCBI taxonomy): domain Bacteria; kingdom Pseudomonadati; phylum Pseudomonadota; class Betaproteobacteria; order Burkholderiales; family Burkholderiaceae; genus Cupriavidus; species Cupriavidus sp. HMR-1. The sequence goes on along the minus strand of NZ_ANKP01000109.1, from coordinate 4,631 downwards.
CGTCGAGGAAGTTGGCCGGCTCGCCACCGAACAGCTTGATGGTGTCCATCGTGGCCATGGCCAGGCCAGCGCCGTTCACCAGGCAGCCGATGTTGCCGTCCAGCGAGATGTAGGCCAGATCGAACTTCGAGGCCTCGATTTCGTTGGCGTCTTCTTCGTCCAGGTCACGGTACGCGACGATTTCCGGGTGACGGAACAGCGCGTTCGAGTCGAAGTTGAACTTGGCGTCCAGGGCAACGACCTTGCCGTCGCCGGTCAGGATCAGCGGGTTGATTTCGGCCAGCGAGGCATCGGTGTCCCAGAATGCCTTGTACAGGCCTTGCAGGGCCTGGCGAGCCTGGGGAACGCTGGCGTCGGGCACGCCGATCTTGCGGGCGATGTCGTCAGCGTCCGAATCCTTCAGGCCTTCCGACGGCTCGATGATCAGCGTGTGGATCTTTTCCGGGGTGTGGGCAGCGACTTCCTCGATGTCCATACCGCCTTCGCTCGATGCCATCAGGGCCACCTTCTGCGACACGCGGTCCACCACCAGCGAAACGTACAGTTCCTTCTTGATGTCGGCGCCTTCTTCGATCAGCAGGCGATTGACCTTCTTGCCTTCCGGGCCGGTCTGGTGCGTCACCAGCGTCATGCCGAGAATGTTGGTGGCGTAGGTCTTGACCTCGTCGATGCTCTTGGCCACCTTCACGCCGCCGCCCTTGCCGCGGCCGCCTGCGTGGATCTGCGCCTTGACGACCCACACCGGGCCGCCGAGCTGTTCAGCCGCCTTCAGGGCTTCTTCAACCGAGAAAGCAGGGATGCCGCGCGGAACCGGCACATTGTATTTGCGCAGGATTTCCTTGCCTTGATACTCATGGATATTCATGCGTGTTTCCTTTCGGGTAGGCGTAAAGGGATGGGAAAAATGATAGGAGACGAAGGGCTCTCGCCTTTTCCTGGGGCCGACCGTGACAGTCAGCCTGACGTACCGTTGGGCCGGTGGGCCAGGGTGTCTTCGCCACCTGATGCGGGGGCATCGGCGCGTGACGCGGTCTGGGGGGACGACGCCGCAGCGCCGGCTTTCGGTTTCGGCTGGTGACCATACCAGCGCGGGTAAAACTGACGAACCACCTCGCCCTCGAAATGGAGCGCGTGGCATCCATGGAGCTGCATGGGGGGTTCGGGATCGATGTCTTGCGCGCCATCGCGGATATTGAACACATCGCCCGCGAAGGCTTGAATGGCCGCAGTCGGCAGCACGCCGGCCAGTTCGGTCAGATGGGTGCAACCGGCAACGCTGCCCAGGCGCTCACGAACTGCCTTGCGGAACCCCTTCGACAGGTTCAGACCGATCAGCTTGCGGTAGGCAGGGCCGATGAGGTCGCAATGCGTCGGATAAGGCACCCAATCAGAGCATGCCTCCGCATCGACGACGTTCATGCGCAGATCAATCGTGACGCGCAGCCACAGATCGTGCAGCGGCTGGCCTTCAGGGCGAATCCGGCCGCCCGCCAGTTCGATGTCGCGGGGCTTGGTGTCAGTCAGGCGCGCTTCGATGTCCCATAGGCCATCGTCCCGCAAATAGGCCTCGGCCGTGATGGCACGACGGTGACGCAGGACTCGATTGGCTGGCGGGGAAAGCGGCATGACACCAGGGGCTGACGCGGCAGGCTGAAAGTGGCGGATCGGGGGCAATTCATCACGGCAAATGGCTTGGTCCATGGGTAAGACCACCATGGACGGCCATTTGGGCCGCTGAACTCGTGGAGTTTAACATGCCGCGCTGGTTTGACCGGATACATCCTGCGCAACGAACTGTCCGCACGCAATTGTTGCAGCGACGATCCCGGCAAACCCAGCCTGCGCAACGGCTGGCCGGCGTCCACGTGACGCCTCGCTGCGATGCATCAGTGGTACGACGACTACGCCGACTTCACACGAATACCCCTCATGCGTACACAGGTATGCGGCTGCCCGCATAGCCCGTCATTTCCCCAAGTCGTCCAGGCCTTCGTCCTCGGCCCCGCGGATGATCTTGCCCACAACCGATCGGGAAAATCCGCGCGCCATCATGAACCGGACTTGCTTGGCGTGGGCCTCCGGCGAGTCCGGCGGAGCACCGAAACGCTTGCGCCAAACCTCGCGTGCGCGATCCAGCTCGGAATCGCGCAGGCGGTCCTGCAGATCACGTAGCTGCTCATTGCCGAGTTGGTGCGTCTTGGCTTCCTGCAATACACGCGCCGCGCCGTAGCGACTGGCCCGGCGGTGAACGAGGCTATCGACGAACCGCTCATTGGACAGCCAGTTGTCGCGTTCGAGCACATCGAGCAGAGCCTCCACCTCCTCTGCCGATTCGGCATGAGGCGCCAGCTTGCGCGCGAGTTCGGCCCGGCTGTGCTCCCGACGGGAAAGGTAGCCGACGGCACGGGCTTTCAGGGAGAGGGGGGGACGGGGCATTCGGCTGATATTCGGCTGATAACGAGGAAGCCGGCAGTCGGCGCTGCGGGATACGGGAAAATCGGGGTGAAAACAAAAAAGCCGCCGCACAAGTATGCGACGGCTTTCGTCAGACAGCGACGTCAGGGTCAGCCTTCGACCTCTGCCGGCGCGCCCGCCACGGTATTCAGCGGCGCCACGCCCAGCGCCAGACGCACCTTGTTCTCGATCTCGTCGGCGATGTCCGGGTTCTCGCGCAGGTACTCGCGTGCGTTGTCCTTGCCCTGGCCGATCTTTTCGCCGTTGTAGCTGTACCAGGCACCGGCCTTCTCAACGATCTTGGCGTCCACGCCCAGGTCAATGATTTCACCCTGGCGCGAGATACCCTGGCCATAGAGGATGTCGAAGAACGCCTCGCGGAACGGAGGTGACACCTTGTTCTTGACCACCTTGACCTTGGTCTCGTTGCCGACGACTTCGTCGCCCTTCTTGATCGAGCCGATACGGCGGATGTCCAGGCGCACCGAAGCGTAGAACTTCAGCGCGTTACCGCCGGTGGTGGTTTCAGGCGAACCAAACATCACACCGATCTTCATACGGATCTGGTTGATGAAGATCACCAGGCAGTTCGTGCGCTTGATCGTGCCGGTCAGCTTGCGCAGCGCCTGGCTCATCAGACGAGCCTGCAGGCCGGGCAGCGAATCGCCCATCTCGCCCTCGATTTCCGCCTTCGGCACCAGAGCGGCCACCGAGTCGATCACGATCAGGTCGATCGAGCCCGAGCGCACCAGCGCGTCGGTGATTTCCAGGGCCTGCTCGCCGGTATCGGGCTGGGAGATCAGCAGGTTGCCGACGTCCACGCCAAGCTTGCCGGCATATTGGACGTCCAGGGCGTGCTCGGCGTCGATGAACGCGCAGGTGCCGCCCAGCTTCTGCATCTCGGCCACCACCTGCAGCGTCAGCGTGGTCTTGCCGGACGATTCCGGACCGTAGATCTCGACCACGCGGCCGCGCGGCAGGCCACCCACGCCCAGCGCGATGTCCAGCCCCAGCGAGCCGGTGGACACTACCTGGATGTCCTGTTCGATTTCGCCATCGCCCAGGCGCATGATCGAGCCCTTGCCGAACTGCTTCTCAATCTGGGAGAGCGCGGCGGCAAGCGCCTTCTGCTTCTCAGCGCTCACGCCGGCGCCGGCCTTCTTGTCGTCCATGGTCGTCCTTCAATCAATGGTGTATAAATAGGCCGCATACGGCGCGGCGCCCGGAACCCAAAGCCCTTTTTCGGGATGGAATTTCCAGGCCACGACGCCCAACCCGGCATGGTGCGATCACCTTTCATGGTAGCTCGCCCGGAATGTCGGGTACTGTATAAAAAAACAGTATGCTTGGCAAGCCCCACCGGCACCGCGGCCGGCGGCCGGCTGTGGCCGGCCACGAGGTGGAGACAATCATGCGGATTCTTATCGCCGAAGATGACGATGTGCTGGCAGACGGGCTGACGCGCTCGTTGCGCCAGTCCGGCTATGCCGTCGATCACGTTGCGAATGGCGTGGAAGCCGATTCGGCCCTTTCCACGCAGTCGTTCGACCTGCTGATCCTCGATCTCGGCCTGCCCCGCATGTCCGGGCTCGAGGTGCTCAAGCGGCTGCGCGCGCGCAGCGCCATGGTGCCCGTGCTGATTCTGACTGCGGCCGACAGCGTCGACGAACGCGTGAAGGGGCTGGACCTCGGCGCCGACGACTACATGGCCAAGCCGTTCGCGCTGTCCGAACTCGAGGCCCGGGTGCGCGCGCTGGTGCGCCGTGGCGCAGGCGGTGGCGCCACGCTGATGCGCCACGGGCCGCTCGCGTTCGATCAGGTCGGCCGCATCGCCTATCTCAATGAACAGATGCTGGATCTCTCCGCGCGAGAGGTCGGTCTGCTCGAAATCCTGCTCACGCGCAGCGGGCGGCTCGTATCGAAGGAGCAGCTCGTCGATCACCTGTGCGAATGGGGCGAGGAAGTCAGCAATAACGCGATCGAGGTGTATGTGCACCGCCTGCGCAAGAAGATCGAGGTTGGCGGCATCCGCATCGCCACGGTGCGCGGGCTGGGCTACTGCCTCGAGAAATTCCAGCCGGCCGTGGCCGCGCATGGCTGACACCACGGGGGCTGATCGCGCATGAGCCTGCTGCGACTGCCGTGGCGACGCCGTTCCGCCGCGGGCCCCGCACGCG
>NZ_ANKP01000108.1:0-10086 GCF_000319775.1 Cupriavidus sp. HMR-1 | reverse complement strand
CGGCCTGGGCCGGTGCGCCAGCGGCCGGGGCTGCCGGCTCAGGGAACTTGGCGCCACCGGCGTCGGCCATGTACACCACGGCACGGGCCAGTTCGTAGTCGCTCAGGTCGTCCGGGGTGGTGCCGGCACGGGCAGGCATCGCGTTCTTGCCGTTGAGCACCGACTTCATCAGGCCGTCGAAGCCCTGGCCGATGCGGGCCGCCCAGTCACCCGCCACGCCGTACTTTGGCGCGCCAGCGGCACCGCTGGCATGGCAGGCTGCGCAGACAGCCTTGTAGACCTCTTCGCCGGTCTTCAGGACGCGCGGTGCGTTAGGGTCCTTGATTTCGAGCGAGGCTACGGGCTTGATCCGGTCGTTGATTGCCTCGGCAGACTGTGTTGAGCCGGCGCCTTCGCGGGTGCCGTGTCCGACAAAGTTGACCAGCAGGATGATGACGAGGATCGGGATCAGGAACGCTGCGATCACGACAACGATCAGCTGCTTGGGGGTCTTGATTGGCGACTCGTGGTGGTCGTTTTCTTGGTGGACGTCACTCATACAGAACTCTCGATTTTGCGGGAAACCTATTGCACAGCACGTTGGGGGCGGCTTGCTTTGTCTGGCCCTCGGAGACGCTATCCGGACGACTCTGGCGTCGCAGCACGGCTTCAACTGCCCACGTCCACGCGCCTGGCCGTTTCGGCCTGGCCTCGTCTGGATAGCGTCCCTGTTTTCGGGGATGAATCTGTCGTTTTTGCGTCCGGGTTGTCTCAAGTCCCGGGTACGTCTCTCTGGCGACGCAAATAGGAGCCGATTATAGACGCAAGACATGGCCTCCGGGGGCCAAAAGCGGCGGCTGGGAGACCCGTGGAGACCCGTAATCGCACTAACCGGCGCAACCCGCATGGACGGGCCGGGTCAAACGGAGTATCCTATGCGACTTTCCGACGGCGGCACTCGCCCGTTGTCAGCAAAGCCCACATCGCGCCCGTAGCTCAATGGATAGAGTACTGCCCTCCGAAGGCAGGGGTTGCTGGTTCGATCCCAGCCGGGCGCGCCAAATTTCCTAATGGATTCAATGTGTTGCAGAAGGTGAGTTATTCTGCATTGCTTCCGTACGGAAAATATACGGAAAAGAAGACTCCCCCCCCCCAACGCCGCACCGCGTTCTAGGCCTCAAGGGGGTCGTTCGCGCCACCCGCCCCTACTGGACTTGCGGCGGGGTTCATATGTGCTGAGAATCGCTCTTCAACGATGGAGGAGAGCTAATGACATGTGAAGTCGCAGTTGCGAACAGGATGGCGGTTGCATTGGCTGCGGATAGTGCAGTTACGTTCACCGGTCAAGCTCAAGACGGAGCCCGGCGTTCGGTATATGCGTCAGGGGCAAACAAGATCTTCCAGCTTTCCAACGTGGCGCCGGTCGGAATAATGATCTTCCACAATGCGGAACTACAAGATATTCCATGGGAATTGATCATCAAGACTTTCCGGGCTCATCTTGGGGTGGCGCGCAAAGATAACCTTGAGGAATACTCGTTCGAGTTGTCTAAGTTCATTGAAAGCAACACGGCACTCTTTCCGGATGAGCACCGCGACCGCCATTTCAAGGGCCTCATCGCGCGAGCGTTCCTGGATCTATTCGCAGCCGTCGTCGCCAACCAATCCGGCCTGAAAGTAGGCGACCCACCGGAGCAGTACGAAGCTGCCTTTGCCGAAGCTCTGATGAAGCTGAACGCTGCCAAGGAACTCAAGGAACTCTCTCCGATCTTCACAAATGACGATGTGGAGAACGCCATTGGAGCTTACAAGGAGTGGTTGACCGATGCTATCGCCAGTCACGTAGGCAGCCAACGCGAACTTCTGCACCTTTCCACTGCCGTGCCCTCCGCCGATCTTGCTGCACTGGCTATCGAGTTCGCCTACAAGGCTTATCAAACAGTTTTCGATGGCGCCTACACAGGGGTCGTTGTAGCAGGATATGGGGAGAAGGACCTCTTCCCGTCGGTAACCGAGTTTCGCTTTTACGGTTTCATGCGAGACAAATTGGTATTCGAAAGGGTCGGTGGCACAACGATCGATCACAAGCTGTCCTCTTACATCCAACCCTATGCCACCAAAGCGATGGTGGAGACGTTCTTGAACGGCTTCGCCTCTGAAGTATGGGATGCAGTAAATGAGTCCTTTGACAAACACGCTCGAAGTCTAGTTGTAGACTGCATCGCCGCGGGCGCAGTCATGCCGGACTCCGAGGAGCAACTGTCGAGGGCACTTTCACAGTTCAGTGATCAATGGAGCACCAAGGCGTTCATGAGCCACTATGTTCCGTTGCGCGATGTTGTCGCGGGCCTCCCTCCCGACCAAATGGCGGAGTTAGCCGAAACACTTGTCATGCTAGAATCGTTCAAGGAAAAGGTAACTCAGCGTACACAATCCGTCGGCGGGCCGATCGACGTGGCGGTTATCACGAAGTCCGAGGGTTTGGTATGGATCAAGCGGAAGCACTACTTCAGTCCTGACTTGAACCACCGTTATTTCGCACGACAGTCGCTAGAAAAGTGAGAAGACATGACCACTTTATTTCAGAATGTGATCGACGCTCTCATGAAGCAAGCGCAGGAAGAAGACCCTTTCATTGCTGAAGTTCGCGCGGGCGTACGCTCTAGCAGCGTCGTGGTGGAACCTCCACCAACCCAAGAAAATTCCGAGGATACCTACTACAAATTGCGTGATGCGTTCGACCAGAGCGTGATCGCGAACATGAACCTCCGACAATATGCTGCGCTGTAAGTGACAATAAGTGACACACTTACTGCTATCGACAAGGCGGGCCTAGATGGTCCGCTTTTTTTCATCCTTTTTCGGATGACTACTTAACGCGCGGGCACGTTTTTGCTCCAAGCTGGACCAGCTTCGCTAACCACAAATTTTCCTGGCAACCACGCAGGAATACGTCCTCTCGTCATGGACGGCCGAGGATCGGCGCGGTGCGCCACGGATGATGTAATTGGAGCCGCATCAGTCATGCTTGCTCTCATACACAAGGCTCGTGAGCCGATGAAACAAATGTGAGCGATCTTAATCAAGATTTTGAGGGCCGCAATCTCTTGACTAGGGCGCTCTGCGTTCCCCGCATGTAAGTCGGGCTTGCCGGGGCCCCCGGGGTTGCGCAAAGGGGAACAATTCCACTTAGCGTTGTTTTTTGTTGCCCACAATCCACATCGAACCTATTGCACCACGCAATCCAGCAACGCGAAGCTCCATCTGCCCGACCGCGTAAAGCATCCACAAATACACTTTCGAGCGAGCGGCTCTACTCATAGTACAAATAGCGCGGTCACGCGAGAACGTATGTACTCACGTTCCTTGCCTTGTCACACTCGCACCTTCAGAACATACGTAATGTAATCGACCAACGCGTGCGCTTCTCTCGCGTGATTTATAGTACGCTAATGTTCGGACGCTTTAGTCGAATCTGGCCTAGTAAAACATGCCAATGCATCGCGTTGGCTCATTGAGTGTATTCGTGTGCGTAGGAAAGAAAATTGAGTACCGAAGAAACGCTTCCGCCAAACTTCCAGAAACTTGATGTTGCTTTGCGCTCCATTGGCTACAGTTTTGAGGCCGCTGTCGCAGATGTCATAGACAATTCGATTGATGCAGAAGCTCAGAATATTCTCCTTCGCCTAATCATTACGAAGGACGATCGTCTAGACCTCGCAATTTGGGATGACGGCAAGGGCATGAGCCAGAATGTCCTGAAAGAAGCGATGCGCTTTGGATCAGATGTATCCCAGGAGATCGAAAGGCTTGGCAAATTCGGACTAGGGCTTAAGCTTGCATCACTTAGCCAGGCTAGGGAAGTTCACGTATTCACAAGGCAAGGGAATACGCTATCGGGCAGAGCATGGCTAGAGCACGGAATCAAAAATGGATTCACCAGTACCGTATACGACGAAAACGAATGCCAAAAGCTTGTAGCTGATTTGGTTCCTGATAAGAAATTCCAGCCCTCTGGAACTGTCGTTTGGTGGTCTGGGCTTTATCGGGTGGGCGCCCATTCCGACGTGCAAGAGCATGCACAGAAACTCCTAAATCAACTGGACAATTATCTGTCACTCGCCTTTCACAGATTTCTTTCAGGAAAGGCGAGACAGGCGAAGCAGGTAAGAATTCATATCGATATATTTGACCAGACTGACGCTCACCCCGGAATTCCACTAATGTTGGATCCGCTCGATCCCTTTGCCTATCCGCACAGCGGCCAAACGAATTTTCCCTGCCGAATGTATCTCGCAGATCCATATGGGGAAAACGTCCACATGACGGCACATATCTGGCCTCCTAATTCCACTGCCGCAGAATACAGATTACCCGGAGGGGCCAATAGTCGGCAAGGCCTTTACTTCTATCGCAACGATCGACCGATCCAGGGGGGGAGCTGGAATGGCCTTCGGGAAACTGAGCCGCACTCCTCTCTCGCACGAGTTGAGATTGATGTCTCACCTGAATTCGATCTCGAAGTGAGTTTGGATGTAAAGAAGATTGAGATTCATCTGCCTCAAAGCCTGAAAAATGCCATACAGAAAGCACAAACCGAAACGGGTGTTGACTTCAAGAAGTATCTAGCGCTGGCCGACGATGCCTACCGCAAGAGACAGATTACGAACGCGGAACTCCCGGTCATTCCCTCGAAAGGGCTTCCAGCCAAGCTGGTTACCTCTTTAAGGGCCGAACTCCAGATTTCCGCCACCTCGAAGTTTCGTGAGCTCGAATTCGTTTGGACTACACTGCCGGATGAACAGTTCTTTGAAATCGATCGTGATGCCGCATGTATCTGTCTTAACCGCACTTACCGGCCAGTCGTGTTGCGCGGCTTACGTGGATCTGTCGCCGACGTCCCTTTGTTGAAATGCCTGTTGTTTTTTGTGCTGGAGGAGGCGGTTTCATCGGAGCGGATGAGCTCGCGAATAAGGGAGCGAGTCGCGAAAGTTAATAGAATACTTGTCAAAGCAGTGAAGTATGAAAGAGGATTATGATGACCGCTACATCATATCTGACATGGGAAAATTTCCGCGCTACAGTCCTTATACCTGGCGAAGAAAGAGTTCACAGAATTTCGACTTCGCCGTTTGTCGAGATCTACGGCGATGGCGTTACGAGGCGGATCGGACTTTGGATCGAAGTTGAGCCTCATACCACAATTCCCGCCAATCATCTCGGACTGGCTCTTATTGCCGTTCGTGTTCTCGTCAGAAATGGCCGATCTATTCTAGAAGTGTCGACAGGTTCTACTGCTCTTCAGCGGCAGTTTTACCATTTTGCGATGGCAGTGGCAGAGCGGGTAATAGTAGAGGGACTTCCTGCAACTCAAGCCGTTGATCTAGAACTGGGCTGCTTTGCTGAATTGCTCGGGTCACTGCCGATACTTGGAATAGAGCGCCAGATCGGACTCATGGGAGAGCTTCTGTTTCTTGAACTTCTTGTCGAACGATTTGGAGCCGTCTCCGTTGAAGCTTGGCTTGGCCCCCAAGGTGAGCCGCATGATTTCCGGATCAAGGATAGAGAATTTGAAGTCAAAACGACTTCATCAGTAAAGCGAGTTCACACAATTCATGGGGCGGACCAACTTGTTCCATCAAAAGGGTGCACACTTTCTCTCATTTCAATTGTGCTTGGCCCTCCTGGCGCAGGAAATGGACGCTCCCTCGCAGATTTAGTTGCACAACTCGGGAATCGACTTGCGTCCGATAATGTGGCTTCACTAAAGTTTCTTTCAGCACTTGAATCGTCTGGTTATAGAACAGTCGACAGCGTGCATTACACAAGAAAATTCATAATGCGACGACCTATGGCATTGGTGCCGGTCGATCACTCGTTCCCCGCGATTTCACGACCTGTTATTCAGAAAATTCTGGATACGAAGGCATCTAGGGTGGAATCAATTCAGTACGACGTCAACGTCGAAGGGCTGGAATGCGACGAGACGTCGGCTGAGTTTGGTGCCGCAATTCCGAACCTTGTTGAATGAATTCAAAGATGATGAGCGATCTGAATGAATATATAGACGTTGCACTCGGAGCAATGCAGCGCGGGCCTAGAAAGCTCAAAGCCTACCTAGAAAAGCCCGGCCCAGATATGGACGTGGCGGGCCCGCTTGAGGTCGAGAAAATGATTGGACTTCTGCTTTCTCCTGATCCCAATGACTCGACTCGTCTTCGCTTCTCGAATCTTCTTCGTTCGTGGGATAACGAAAAAGATCCATCGTGGGCTGGCGGCACTGAACGGAACACTGCCGCGCGGCGCAAGGTGATCCACGAAAGACTGGCTTCAGACTTGGAACTGCAAAATAGGATCGACTCGCTAATTCCGCATTTTCCACTTGACGAACCAATAATAATTTCGGAGAAGCACCAATCCTGGTACAAGCCCGAGCCCGGGGCACGGGACTACTACTGGAGCAAATATGTCCGTTACCTGCAAGAGAATCGCAACTGGGGTGACGAATCGCTGCTTAATCTCAATAATACCACACGCTCAATCGTCGAATGTTTAGCAGATCCCGAATCGCTCAAGGCGTACGCTTCGCGGGGGCTGGTCATGGGTTATGTGCAGAGCGGAAAGACTGCCAACTTCATGGGAGTTGTCGCGCGCGCTGCCGACGCAGGGTACCGATTAATAATCGTCTTGGCCGGCACGTGGAATATTCTGCGAAACCAGACGCAGCGCCGCTTCGACAAAGAACTATTAGGCAAGGAATTTCTCGCCAACGACGAATCCTACACTCAGAACCCGCCGGCAGACTGGTCCGATTTTCTTGAGCATGGCGCGAATCCGGTGGACCTCGGCTATTTCGCGTGGCAGCGCCTTACCCGGCCGGACATAGACTTCAAACGACTTAAGGCAGCGATAGATAATCTTGAATTTGAAAAGCCAGACAAGTCGAAGGCGCTGAATGCCCCAGGTAATCTTCACACAGTCCCGGTGAAGATTCTGATCATCAAAAAGAACCCTGTTATCCTCAAGAATCTTGTTAAGGATTTGGGACTGCTACGTACAAAACTCATTGATATCCCAACGTTAATTATTGATGATGAGTCTGACCAGGCAGGGCTCAACACTGTCGATCCTACGAAGGTGAAGGTTGGAGAACGAGGAAGATCTCCAACAAATGAAGCGATCGTCGATCTGCTAAGGCTATTCCCCCGAGGTCAATACATAGGCTACACAGCGACTCCGTACGCTAATGTATTGGTTGATCCCGATGATTTCGAAGATCTCTTTCCCAAAGATTTCATTGTGTCCCTCGATAGACCATCCGGGTATATGGGGGTATCGGATTTCTTTGACCCTACTGTTTCCTTCGATGATCTCAATCCTGCCGATTATTCGCAGCCTGAGATAGCGTATATTAGGCGCGTCAATAATCCCGTTGGATCTGATTCCGAAGATCTAAGGAAGGCAATACGCAGTTATGTTCTGGCGGGCGGTATTAAACTCTTCCGGCACGCGGTAGATCCAGTTCGCTATAAGGAAGGCAGTTTTCGACACCACACAATGCTGGTTCACACGTCACAACTAAAGGGGGAGCATGCATCGCTCGCATCCACGATCGAGGACTTGTGGGATAGCTGTGCATTCAATTCGCCTAAAGGCCAGGCGGCCCTGGAAAAGTTGTGGTTGGAAGATTTCGCAATAGTCTCATCGAAGACAGGAAGTGAACTCGTACCTGCCTCCTTTACGGATCTTGTTCCCTACCTTTCGGAGGCCATTAAACGGATCCAGAAAGGACAAAAGCCATATTTGGTTCTCAATAGCGACTCAAGCGATGCTCCGGATTTCGGCGCTCAGTCGGTATGGAAGATTTTTATCGGTGGTAACAAACTTTCACGCGGCTATACCATTGAGGGTCTGACCGTCAGTTACTATCGGAGGGTTGCCGGAACTGGGGACACCCTCATGCAGATGGGACGTTGGTTCGGATTCAGAGCCGGTTATAGGGACCTAGTAAGAGTATTTCTCGGGGTTGTAGAAGGACGCAGCGGCAATGTAGACCTCGTTTCTGCCTTCAAGGAGGTCTGCCGCATGGAAGAAGATTTCCGGGGCGAAATTAGCCGATACGTTCGCACTCCAGGCAAGGAGCCGCTGACTCCAAAGCAGATTCCGCCGCTAATATCCCTATTCGGAAATTTTCCACCGACGGCGCGTAACAAGATGTTCAATGCCATGCTGGAGAAGAAGAACTTCGGCGGCCGCCGCTCCATGCCGACCCTTATCTCCATGGAGAGCGAGGGACAAAAAGCAAATGTTGCGGCTGTCAAAACGCTCATCGAGTCATCTAAAAATCTCGGATCCAAATCGTTGGGTGGTCTCCTCAATACGGGTGCTAAGATCGCGAGCGAATGCGTCGTTTTTGACCAGAAGTCGACGAATTCCATTGCGGGTTTCCTTCGCGAATTCCGTTGGCTGGAGGCTGATTACGGCGCGTCAGACCGCCCAGCAGACATCTCCCTCCAGATTGAATTTCTGGAGAAAGAAGCCCATGAAATCAAGTCGTGGTTAATCCTGGCGCCACAGCGGAAGGACTCCTTCGGAACACCGCTGAAACTTGGCGAAACCTTGGAGTTGACCGTCAAGAAGCGGAAACAGATTGGCGACCGTGGCTTTGAAGTCTTCGGCGAACCTGATCACCGCGTTATCGCGAACTATCTGGCTGGAATCGTCGGGGAGTCGACGGAAATTCTAACCGCGGACCCAGAATTGTCGACGCTGAAAGCCGCACATCGCGGAGTCCTGTTGTTGTACCCCGTCCGAGCCGCTGAAGCTGATCCCCAAATTTCCGTTGGTTTCGAAATTTATTTTCCTCCAAACAACCTGCCATTTCAGGTCGGGCTTACGGTTCGAAGAAAGGCCGATTTTGGGAGTGTCGTCGTCAACTGAGCGCGCCTCGCTGCGCCCTATCGCGGACCGCAGACCGTTGAGCGGGATTCAAAGGCATAGCGGCTGGGCCGGGCTTACAGACGCTACATGACTCGGATTGCACTGGACGCCACGGCGAGAGACCGCTGTATTTTCGAAGCAGTTCGCGCCGTGATCTTGGGCTCCGAACAGCGGGAATCAGGGGCTTTGCCGTCGGTTGTCTTCGCTCGTTTGGTATGAGGGCTTCAGCCTACTTCCAACGTGGGCCACGTGGGCCGAGAGGGCCATCGCCCGTAAAGCCTTATGAGCATTGATTTGTATTTGCCGTGGCCTGGCCCCAACGCTGCATTCCTAATGCGGGCCGCGTGGGCCAGCCCTTGCAATTGGTGCTCCCGCGCGGCGTGTGGACGGGAGGACGTAACAGCTCACCTGATTGATTCCTGGAAGACGTTCCTTCCGTTAGGGACTGCCGCCGATGACCCGGCTTGCGCTTGCCGTGCCATAGGAGGGTACGAACGCCATTCTCGGACCCTCAACGCACGAAAAGCGTGCGTGCGATCTACGATACCTTGAACTAGGATTTGGCAGCGATCAAGCCTCGGGCCTCCCACAGAGGCCAGCGCGCCTCCTTGATTTCTGTGGAGAAGAATTTCTCGAACGAAATAACGCTCGCCTGCCGCTTGTATTCCGTCGTGTCCGAGTTCTTGAGGCTTTCCGGCACGACAAGGCGGATGCCCTGCGAAGCCATGTCCATAATTGCGTTCTCAGCAATGTTCTCATCCACCGTCGCAAGGTAGAGATCGCAGTTTCTTATTTCCGCATGGACTTGCTTCCATCGCTCACGTAGCGTCGTCTTGGCGCTGAGTACTAGAGCCTCTCTGTTAGTCCTCGTCTTATCCTCATAAAGGACAAGCGAGGGCAGGATGAAATCAGGCCGCTTTTTGGCCTCGATTATGACTTGCTTCTGAAACGGGATCCTGCCGTCGATCAGCATTGCCTCGATGTGATGCTCAAACGAGTAGCCTGCCCTTGACTTTCGCTGTTGGGCGGCAGAAAGCATAATTGCGTCGATCTTTGGGTACTCGAGTACGATCGCACGCAAGGCCTTTTCCGGTGATACCGCTGCGGGATCATCGCCTAGAAGCAAGCGCACCAGCTCGACCGCTGTGCGTGAGCACGAGATTCGAT
>NZ_ANKP01000107.1:0-37151 GCF_000319775.1 Cupriavidus sp. HMR-1 | reverse complement strand
AGCGGCAGCAGCGCGTTCGTGCGCCGGCTGTCGACGCAGGAGCAGGCGCTGTTCACGCGCCAGCTCGCCAGCCTGATCGTGTCGGGCCTGCCGCTCGACGAAGCCCTGGGCGCGCTTGCCGACCAGGCCGAGCGCCAGTACGTGCATGAGCTCCTTGCGGGCATCCGCGCCGAAGTCATGGGCGGCAGCTCGCTCTCCGTGGCGCTGGCCCAGCATCCCAAGGACTTTCCGGACATCTACCGCGCGCTGGTTTCAGCCGGTGAACATTCTGGCCACCTCGGCATGGTGCTCGAACGGCTGGCCACCTACATCGAGACGCGCAACACGCTGACTTCGAAAATCCGGCTCGCATTCACGTACCCGGCCATCGTCACGGTGGTGGCGTTCGCGATCGTGATCTTCCTGCTGTCGTATGTGGTGCCGCAGGTGGTCAGCGTGTTTGCCAATACCAAGCAGAAGCTGCCCACGCTGACAGTGATCATGCTGGCGCTGTCGGATTTCGTGCGTAACTGGTGGTGGGCCGCGCTGGGTGTCATCGCCGCGGTCGCTGCAATCATTCGCAGCCTGCTGAAGCAGCCAGACGTTCGTCTGGCATGGCACCGCTGGCTACTGACCGCGCCGCTGGTCGGCAAGCTGATTCGCGGGTACAACACGGCGCGCTTCGCCAGCACGCTGTCGATTCTCGTATCGGCCGGCGTGCCGATCCTGCGCAGCCTGCAGGCCGCCGGAGAAACACTGACCAATCAGGCGCTCAAGGCCAACGTCGAGGACGCCACCACGCGTGTGCGCGAAGGCGCATCGCTGGCGCGCGCGCTGGCTGCGCAGAACCAGTTTCCCCCGGTGCTGGTGCACCTGATCCGGTCCGGCGAGGCCACCGGCAACCTGCCGACGATGCTCGACCGCGCAGCCACCGGCGAGGGCCAGGAACTGGAGCGCCGCACGCTGTTCCTGACCAGCCTGCTTGAGCCGCTGCTGATTCTGACGATGGGTGTGGTGGTGCTGATGATCGTGCTGGCCGTGCTGATGCCGATCATCGAGATCAATCAGCTGGTCAGATAGCGCGTCAGTTGTTGACGCGCTGACGCTCTCCCGCACAAGGGAGAGAGGAACAAACCGATTGCGCTGAATCTGCACGAGGTTCTCGTCCTCTCCTGCGTGCGGGAGAGGACAGAGACCTCAGACCACGACGACGCTTACTCCGCCGCAGCCGCCTTCTTCGCCGGCGCGCGCTTGCGCGGTGCGGCCTTCTTTGCCGCAGGCTTCTTCTTCGCCGGCTTCTTGGCTTCCTCCGCAGGCGCTTCCGCCTTCGTCTCCTCGGGCACGTCTACCTGTGCCGACAGCACGGTCGCGCCGGGCGCCGAGAACACCGACTGGTCGATCGGCCACGGGGTATCGCTCAGCGTGACATCGGGACGCTTGGAGCGCTTGCCGCCCGCCTTCGGCCTCTCGGCGGAGACTTCCACGGCCTCCTGAATCAGCGTCGAGGCGGAACCGGCTGCGTCGTCGTCATCTTCCTCTTCCGTCACTCGAGCGGGCTCGATTGCCGGTACGACGACTGCCACGGGTTCGGGCGCTGGCGGTACCGGTCGTGCGGGTGCCGGGGCCGGACGCTGCTGCTGTGGCTGGGCTTGCTGCGATGGCTGCTGCGACTGGGACGGCTGGGACGACTGCGCCTGCTGCTGCGGCTGCTGCTGTTGCGCCGGCTGCGGCTGCCCGCCACCCTCACCCTTGTTGCGCTTCTTCAGCCGCACCCAGAGGGTCTTGTTATTGCCGCCGTTGCGCGTTTCCACCTCGAACAGGTTCGTCGCTGTCACCAGCTCCGAAAGCTTGCCGTAGCCATAGTTACGCGAATCGAATTCCGGGGCCTGCTTGGCGATGTAGTTGCCGATGCCACCGAGCGTGGACCAGCCATCCTCGTCGGACACGGCCTGCGACGCGCTCTGCAGCAGCCGCACCAGGCGCGAATCCTGGCGCAGTTCCTGGGTCGTGCGCTTGCGTGCCGGCGCGCTCCCGGTCTCGGAGTCGGAATCCGAATCGGCTTCCGCGCGCAGCACATCGGAGTAGATGAACTTGTCGCACGCCGTCACGAACGGTTTCGGCGTCTTGCGTTCGCCGAAACCGTAGACGGTCAGGCCCTGTTCGCGGATGCGCGACGCCAGGCGGGTGAAGTCGCTATCGCTGGAGACGATGCAGAACCCGTCGAAGCGGCCCGTGTAGAGCAGGTCCATCGCGTCGATGATCATCGCGCTGTCGGTGGCGTTCTTGCCCACGGTGTAGCGGAACTGCTGGATCGGCTGGATCGAGTGCGCCAGCAGGCGGTCCTTCCAGCCCGAGAGGTTAGGACGCGTCCAGTCGCCGTAGATACGCTTGACGGCGGCAACGCCGTACTTGGCCACTTCGGCCAGCAGGCCTTCGACGATGGCGGGCGCCGCGTTGTCGGCATCGATCAGCACGGCCAGGGTCGCGCCCTGGCGAGGAGTATTGGTCATGGTCGGAGTTGGATGGGGCGGGTTGCACCACGACAGGATACGCCGTGGTGGCGCGCGGTCTACATCGTGGCTCGCGCGTGCGCCGTTTGGATGCACCGCAGTGTACACGTGTGGCGTATGCGTATACGGGAAATCACGGGGGTCCCGGGCGCGATTTATGCTGCATCGCACGGTACCGCGGCCTGCACGCCGGTGCTACCATGCCGCGCAGAGACACGGCCGTCCAATGGCTCCAAAAGAGACTGCGAACGGCTGCCCACAACTGATGTGTCGGTGATCCCGACAGCATGCCCCTAGAGGAGCACAAATGAATGCCCCACTGACCCCTCCGGTCAGCGACGCCATCCGTCGCGCGCTCGAAAACGTTTCCCTCGAAGACAAGTACACGCTGGAACGTGGCCGCATCTACATCAGCGGCACGCAGGCACTGGTACGTCTTCCGATGCTGCAACAGGAACGCGACCGCGCCTCCGGCCTGAATACCGCAGGCTTCATCTCCGGCTACCGCGGCTCCCCGCTCGGCGCGCTCGACCAGTCGCTCTGGAAAGCCAAGAAGCACCTTGCGGCGCACAACGTCGTGTTCCAGGCCGGCCTGAACGAAGATCTTGCCGCCACCTCCGTCTGGGGATCGCAGCAGGTCAACATGTATCCGGACGCCAAGTTCGATGGCGTGTTCGGCATGTGGTACGGCAAGGGTCCGGGTGTCGACCGCACCGGCGACGTCTTCAAGCACGCCAACTCGGCCGGCTCCAGCCGGCACGGCGGCGTGCTGGTGCTGGCCGGTGACGATCACTCGGCCAAGTCCTCCACGCTGGCGCACCAGTCCGAACACATCTTCAAGGCCTGCGGCCTGCCCGTGCTCTACCCGTCGAACGTGCAGGAGTACCTGGACTACGGCCTGCATGGCTGGGCGATGAGCCGCTACTCGGGTCTATGGGTGGCCATGAAGTGCGTGACCGATGTGGTGGAATCTTCGGCATCGGTCGAACTCGACCCGCACCGCGTGCAGATCGTTCTGCCCGATGACTTCGCGCTGCCCCAGGGCGGCCTGAATATCCGCTGGCCGGACCCGCCGCTGGAACAGGAAGCCCGCCTGCTCGACTACAAGTGGTATGCGGGGCTGGCCTATGTGCGCGCCAACAAGATCGATCGCATCGAGATCGATTCACCGCACGCTCGCTTCGGCATCATGACCGCTGGCAAGGCCTATCTCGACACACGCCAGGCACTGTCCGACCTGGGTCTGGACGACGAGACCTGCGCCCGCATCGGCATCCGGCTCTACAAGGTGGGCTGCGTGTGGCCGCTCGAAGCGCATGGCGCGCGTGCGTTCGCCGAGGGCCTGCATGAAATTCTGGTCGTCGAAGAAAAGCGCCAGATCATGGAGTACGCGCTCAAGGAAGAGCTGTACAACTGGCGCGACGACGTGCGTCCCAAGGTCTACGGCAAGTTCGACGAGAAGGACAACGCGGGCGGCGAATGGTCGATCCCGCAGAACAACTGGCTGCTGCCGGCGCACTACGAGCTGTCCCCGGCGATCATCGCCAAGGCCATCGCCACGCGGCTCGAGAAGTTCGACCTGCCCAGCGACATCCGCGCGCGCATCGAGGCGCGCCTGGCCCTGATCCAGGCAAAGGAAAAAGCGCTGGCCACGCCGCGCGTCACCGCCGAGCGCAAGCCGTGGTTCTGCTCGGGCTGTCCGCACAACACGTCGACCAACGTGCCCGAGGGTTCGCGCGCGCTGGCCGGCATCGGCTGCCACTACATGACGGTCTGGATGGACCGCAACACCAGCACGTTCAGCCAGATGGGCGGCGAAGGCGTGGCGTGGATCGGCCAGGCGCCGTTTGCCGGCGACAACCACGTGTTCGCCAACCTGGGCGACGGCACGTACTTCCACTCCGGCCTGCTGGCGATCCGCGCGTCGATCTCGGCCGGTGTGAACATCACCTACAAGATCCTCTACAACGACGCGGTGGCGATGACCGGCGGCCAACCCGTCGACGGTCAGCTTTCGGTGCAGGACATCGCTTTCCAGGTGGCCGCCGAGGGCGCGAAGAAAATCGTCATCGTCACGGACCAGCCCGAGAAGTACAACAGCGCGATCAAGCTGCCCGAGGGTCTGACCGTGCATCCACGCGAGGAACTCGACAACATCCAGCGCGAGCTGCGCGAGGTGCCCGGCTGCACGATCCTGATCTACGACCAGACCTGCGCCACGGAGAAGCGTCGCCGCCGCAAGCGCGGCACGTTCCCCGATCCGGCACGCCGCGCGTTCATCAACGACGCCGTGTGCGAAGGCTGCGGCGACTGCTCGGTCAAGTCGAACTGCCTCTCGGTGGAACCGCTGGAGACCGAACTCGGCACCAAGCGCCAGATCAACCAGTCGTCGTGCAACAAGGACTTCTCGTGCGTGAACGGCTTCTGCCCGAGCTTCGTCACGGCCGAAGGCGCGCAGGTGCGCAAGCCTCAGGCCACCGGCATGTCGATGGGCGGACTGCCCGCGCTGCCCGAACCCGTGCTGCCGACGATGCGCCGTTCGTACGGCATCCTCGTGACCGGCGTGGGCGGTACCGGCGTGGTGACGATCGGCGGCCTGCTCGGCATGGCGGCGCACCTGGAGAACAAGGGGGTGACGGTGCTCGACATGGCCGGCCTGGCGCAGAAAGGTGGCGCCGTGCTGTCGCATGTGCAGATCGCGGCCAAGCCGGATGACCTGCACGCCACGCGCATCGCGATGGGCGAGGCCGACCTCGTGATCGGTTGCGACGCCATCGTGTCGGCCACCGACGAGGTCATCTCGAAGACGCAGACGGGCCGCACGCGTGCCGTGGTCAACACGGCGCAAACCCCGACCGCCGCGTTCATCAAGGACCCGAAGTGGCAGTTCCCGGGCCTGTCCGCCGAGCAGGACATCCGCAATGCGGTCGGCGAAGCCTGCGACTTCATCAACGCCAGCGCGCTGGCCGTGGCGCTGCTTGGTGACGCGATCTACACGAACCCGCTGGTGCTGGGCTACGCGTGGCAGAAGGGCTGGATTCCGCTATCGCTCGAAGCGCTGGTGCGTGCGATCGAACTGAACGGTGTCTCGGTCGACAAGAACAAAGCCGCATTCGACTGGGGCCGCCACATGGCGCACGACCCCGATCACGTGCTGTCGCTCACCGGCAAGCTCAAGACGCAGACGGAAGGCGCGGATGTTGTGAAGCTGCCGACGTCGTCGGGCGCGCTGCTGGAGAAGCTGATCGCCAATCGCGTCGACCTGCTGACGAAGTACCAGAACGCGGCCTACGCCGAGCAGTATCGCGACGCGGTGAATCGCGTGCGCGCGGTGGAAAGCGCGCTGGTGGGCGCCGGCAAGCCGCTGCCGCTGACGGAAGCCGCGGCACGCAACCTGGCCAAGCTGATGGCGTACAAGGACGAGTATGAAGTCGCGCGCCTGTACACCGACCCCATCTTCCTGGACAAGCTGCGCGCGCAGTTCGAAGGCGAGCCGGGCCGTGACTATCAGCTGAACTTCTGGCTCGCGCCGCCGACCACGGCCAAGCGCGATGACAAGGGTCATCTGGTCAAGCGCCGCTTCGGCCCGTCGACCATGACGCTGTTCCGTATGCTGGCCAGGCTCAAGGGCCTGCGCGGCGGACCGCTCGACATCTTCGGCAAGACCGAGGAGCGTCGCACGGAACGCGCGCTGATCGGTGAGTATCGTTCGCTGCTCGACGAGCTGTCGAAGGGTCTGAGCGCGGCCAACCACGATACAGCAGTGGCGCTGGCGAACTTGCCCGACGATATTCGCGGGTTCGGTCATGTGAAGGAAAACAACCTCAAGGCGGCGCGCGGCCGGTGGGAAAAGCTGCTCGCCCAGTTCCGCAATCCGCAGGCGGGGCAGCAGGCAGCCTGATTGCGACGGAGCAGAACGGCGGCGCGGGAGTGAATCCCGCGCCGTTTTTGCTTCTGGGGCGTGTCTTGGCGTGCCATAGCGTGGCCGGCGCTACACTGGCAGGCCGACACACTCCCGGCATTCCCATGCAAATCCGCCCCTACAACCCCACCGACGAAGCCGATGTCATCGCCCTGTGGAAAGCCTGCGGGCTGACACGCCCGTGGAACGATCCGCACCGCGACATCGCCCGCAAGATGACCGAGCAGCCGGAGATGTTCCTGATCGGCGATGTGGAAGGACATGTGCGCGCGTCGGCCATGGTTGGGTTCGACGGGCATCGCGGTTGGGTCTACTACCTGGCCGTGGACCCCGCCCATCAGGGCCGTGGCTATGGGCGTATGCTGATGGCACACGCCGAGGCGCTGCTGATCGAGCGCGGCTGCCCGAAGATCAACCTGCTGGTGCGCGAAGGCAACGACGCCGTGCTGGCGTTCTACAACGAACTTGGCTACACCCGTGACGCCGCGGTCAGCCTGGGCAAGCGGCTGATCCCCGATCAATGATTCCCTGGTGACCCTCCGGTCAGCGCAACTCGCCATGCTGAAGATCCGCGGTATCGACCATCTGGTGCTGCGCACCGCCGATGTCCCCCGCCTCGTGCGCTTCTACGTTGACGTGCTTGGCTGCACCATCGAGCGCGAGCAGCCCGCCTTCGGCCTGACCCAGTTGCGCGCCGGCGGCGGACTGATCGATCTGATTTCGCTCGATGGCCCGCTTGGGCAGGCTGGTGGGGCCGGACCCGGCCCGGAGGGCCGCAACCTCGATCACTTCTGCCTTCGCATCGATCCGTTCGATGAGAAAGCCATTTTTATGCATCTAAATATTCATCATATTGATGCAAGTCCGGTCGAGCAGCGATTTGGCGCAGAGGGCCGCGGGCCGTCGATCTACGTGAAGGACCCGGACGGCAATACCGTCGAGCTGAAAGGACCGGCGACCCCGGACTAAGGGATCCCCCCGGAAAGTGGCTTCCCGCTGGCACGGGCGGACCGATACAATCTTCGCTTCATCGATCAAGCTTCGCCACCGGCGCCCCCCAAATCTGCGTCGGGCGCGCCATGAACGCTCCTTCCGCCCCCCATCCTGCCGGTGGCCCGGCACTGCCACCCCGCCAGATCGTCTGGACACTCGGCATCACCGAGATCATCAGTTGGGGAACGCTGTACTTCGCGTTCACCGTGTTCATCGAACCGATGCGCCAGTCCCTCGGGTACGGCAAACCATTCCTGGCGGGCGGATTTTCGCTGGGGCTGCTGGTCTGGGCGATGTGCTCGTTCGCAGTGGGCCGGCTGCTGGACCGCGTGCCGGCACGCAAGGTCATGGGCACGGGCTCGGTGCTGGCCGCCATCGGACTGCTGCTCTGGGCGTGGTGCCCGTCGCCAGCGGTATTCCTGCTGATGTGGATTCCGCTCGGGCTGGCCATGGCGTCGACGCTGTATGAGCCGGCCTTCGTGGTCCTGCGTCAGGCCTGGGGGGACGGCTACCAGAAGCCGATCGTCCATGTGACGCTGCTTGCGGGCTTCGCCAGCACGATCTTCATCCCGCTGGCGCAGTGGCTGGTGCTCCATCTGGGCTGGCGCGAGACGCTGGTCGTCTTTGCCGCGCTGAACCTGTTCGTCTGCGCACCATTGCACGCGCGGTTGCGCTACGCGGTGCATCCCAGCTACGCCCATGCCGGCACCCACAGCGGCACACCGCTGGCTGGCGCGGCGTCCTCCGGCATCGCCCGCGCGACGCTGCGCCAGCCGGTATTCTGGTGCGTGGTGCTGGCGTTCACAGCCACAGCGGTGATCGCCTCGCTACTCGGCGCCCACCTGATTCCGATGCTGACGGAGAAGGGGATGCCCATCGCGCAGCAACTGATCGTGGCCGCGCTGATCGGGCCCGCGCAGGTAGCCGGGCGGCTCGTCATGGCGCGGCTGCCGATTGATCACCCGGTGCGGCTGTCGATGCCGGTCTACATCGTGATGACCATCGGCCTGGCCTGTCTGGCGCTGGGCAACGGCTACTGGCTGATGTTCGCGGCGATCTGCTACGGCTGCGCCAACGGCGTCAACACGATGCTGCGCGCGATGGCCATGCCCGAACTGATCTCGCGTCATCACTATGCAACGCTGAATGGGTTAATGATGACCCCTGTGTTGCTGATGCAGGCCGCCGCGCCGTGGTTTGGCGCCCTGCTCTGGCGTGCCGCCGGCGGCTACTGGCTGATGCTGTGGGTCATGGTGGCGCTATCCATCGGCGCGCTGGCCGCCTTTGCGTTCGCGCTGCATCAGCGTGGCCTGCTGCGTGCCAGCGCGGCTCCCGCGTAGCGACAGCGCTGCGTTATTGCGTCAATTCATCGCTTTGTTGTCTCTTTGCTGTCTCTTTGCTGTCTCTTTGTTGTCTCCTTGCTGTCTGGTAGTACCTGATGTCCGAATACTCGATCGAATCACCCGCCCGTAGCGAAACCGCTCCGCCCCCGTCGCCCTCGGCAGTCTCCCGTGCCACACGCGGCACCATGGCGCTGTTCTTCGCCAACGGCGCCACATTTGCCACCTGGGGCGTCCATATCCCCACGATCAAGGAACGTTTCGGCCTGTCCGATGCCATGCTGTCGTTCGCCATGCTGGCCGTGGCCGCTGGCGCCATCGTCGCCATGGGCCCGGTGGGCCGCTGGGTGGCCCGGCTTGGCAGCGCGCGTGCCTCGATGATCGGCGGCGTCGCCTTCGCACTGCTCACGCTGGCGATCATCGCCATGCCGAGCTTTGCCCTGCTGCTGCCCACGTTGCTGATATTCGGCATGGCCAACGCCGCGTTTGACGTCGGCATGAACGCGCAGGCCGCGATTGTGGAGGCCAGCCGCACACGTCCGGTGATGTCCGCGCTGCACGGCATGTTCAGCCTGGGTGGGATGATCGGCGCGGCGTTCGGCGGGCTCATGCTGTCGCTTGGCGTGCCGCCGCTGGTGCACGCGGCGCTGATTGCCGCACTGACGGCGGGCGTGGCAATCGGCATGACGCCGGGGCTGCTGGCCGATCATCCGGTGCTGCCTACCGCCGACCATCACCGCGAACACGCGTCGCGCGCGTTATGGCTGCTGGGCCTGATGGCGTTCCTGGGGCTGGTGGGTGAAGGGGCGATGTACGACTGGACCAGCGTCTACATGCGTGACGTGGCCGTGGCGCCGCCGGGCTGGGTCAGCTTCGGGTATGCGGCGTTCTCGGGGGGTATGGCCTGCGGTCGCTTCGGCGGTGACCGCCTGCGTGCCCGTTTCGGCGATGCGCGGACGCTGACCGGCAGCGCCTGGCTTGGCTTTGCCGGCATCGTGCTGGCCATCGCCGTGCCGTTGCCGCTGGCCGCGTTGATCGGCTTCGGGCTGATGGGGCTCGGCGCCGCGAACATGGTGCCGATCTTCTTCGCCGCCGCGTCGCGCCTGCCCGGCGTAGCCGCGGCGGAGGCGATTGCGCGCGTAGCGCGCTTCGCCTATGTGGGCCTGCTGCTCGGGCCCGTGCTGATCGGCGGCGTCGCGCACCTCTCGGACCTGCGTATCGGCATCACGGTGGTGGCGCTAACGATGGGCTACATCGCCCTGTTCGGCGCGAAGGCGGCACGCCGCTATCTCACCACCTGATTCGACACCCGGCAGGCTCAGGCCGCCTTCTGCAGCGGCGCATGACCTGTGCCGATGCCATCGAAGACGAACGTGTCCATCGCCAGCACGCCATAGGTGACCTCATCGGCCACGCGGTCCACCCGCGCCGACCCTGCGGCCACGGAGGCTGGACCGATCGCGGCGCCCAGCGCCACGTAGAACGGCAACAGGTGCTCGTCCGTCGGATGCGCGCGACGGGCGAACGGTGCCTGGGCACGATAGTCCGCGATGCGGCTGACGTCGCCGGTGGCCAGCGCCTCGTCCAGCGCGCCGCTCATCCAGTCGCGGAAGGCATCGACGTACGGCTCGGTCGCCGGGCCGTGCTGCGCCTTGCGTTCGCCCGCCCCAAACACTTCGCGCAGGTTGTGCGTGAAGCTGCCCGAACCGATCACGAGCACGCCTTCCTCGCGCAGCGGCGCCAGCGCGCGGCCGATATCGATCTGCGTGGCCGGAGGCAGGTACGGGTTGAAAGCGAGCTGGACCACGGGGACGTCGGCATCCGGGAAGAAGTGACGTAGCGGCATCCAGGCGCCGTGATCGAGCGGACGCTCTTCATCCTCGCAGACAAACCCGGCACCCGGGATCTGAGCCGCTTCGACCAGCGCCTTCACGCGGCTGGCAAGTTCGGGCGAGCCCGGCGCGTCATAGCGCAACGTGTAGAGCTCGCGCGGAAAGCCGCCGAAGTCGTGCCATGCCTCTTGCTGGCTGCGCGTGCTGACTGCCAGCGTGCTGTAGATCCAGTGCGCGGAAATCACCAGCACGGCCTTGGGCTTGAGCGCGCGCAGGCGGACACCGAGCGCGTCGAAGGCGGCGCCGGTCGGACCCGGGTCGATCGCGAGCATGGGGGATCCGTGGGACACGTAGAGGACGGGAAGCATGGTGTTCATGGCGAGTTGCCGTTCAGCGAATTTGTGCGATGCCTCAAGTCTGGCAAAGAATGCTGGCGCTGACGCAGGCCAATTACGGACACCTCGTGCAAAAAACTTCAACAAGACCTGCGCCGACCATCCGCGCGCCGCGCGCGAGCGTTGGATAACGCACACAGCACATGGGGGATCCGGCCGCACCGCCGACAGGCGCAAGCCGAATCGGCCTATGATGGGGAACACGATGCCCCTGCGCCCCAGACAACGTGCCGGGCATCGGCTGGAGAACCCCGTGGCCAAGCATTTCGATCCCCTGCACGCCCTGCCGCACGCCTTGTGGTGGCAGCCCGGCGTATACGGCAGCGTCCCCGCCGTGCTGCTCTGGATCGTCGCACGATTGCCCGCCGACGCGCTCGCCAGTGTCTTCAGCACCCCCTACGCCAGCGCGCTGTTCAACCATGCGGGCGACACGGTATTCGTCACAGGCTGGCTCGCGAGCGCAGTCTGGCTCTGGTTCACACGCAAGAAACCCAACCTTCCGGACCGCAAGGTCGCCCCGACAGGGGACGAGCGCCCCGCCGCCGGGCAACACGCGCCCCATCACGGCCATCGCCCGGGCTGACGGCTTCGCTGATGTAAGGAATCGCTTAAGATGACGCCTTCGCCACTGCCAGAGCACGCGCTTGCAGTGGCATCCAAAGGTTCTCTCAACATCATCATTTGCGCCATGTCCGTCACCGCTACATCCGCCAATGAGCTGTCCAAGGCCACCCGACGCCGCGCGATCATCGCCGCGACCATCGGCAACGGCCTGGAATGGTTCGACTTCACCGTCTACAGCTTCTTCGCAGTCATCATCGCCAAGCTGTTCTTCCCCACCGGCAATGACATGACGTCGTTCCTGCTGACGGTGGCCACGTTCGGCGTGGGCTTCTTCATGCGTCCGGTGGGCGCGATCGTGCTGGGCGTCTACGCCGACCGCGTGGGCCGCAAGGCGGCGCTGACCCTGACCATCCTGATGATGGCGCTGGGCACGGCGATCATCGGCCTGGCGCCGACCTACGACTCGATCGGCCTGTGGGCTCCGGCGCTGATCGTGCTGGCACGCCTGATCCAGGGCTTCTCGGCCGGCGGCGAAGTCGGCGGCGCCACGGCGTTCCTGATCGAGCACGCCCCCGACGAGGAACGTGGCATGTACGCCAGCTGGCAGCAAGCCAGCCAGGGCATCTCGTTCATGCTCGGCGCGGCCATGGGCGCGCTGGTGACCAATGGCCTGGACCAGGCCCAGATCGATGCCTGGGGCTGGCGCATCCCGTTCCTGTTCGGCCTGCTGATCGGCCCGGTGGGCATGTATATCCGCTCGCACCTGGAAGAGCCGCCCGAGTTCGAGGCACGCCAGGCCGAGCGCCGCGCGAGCAACGTGAAATTCTCGCCGCTGTCGCAGGTGCTGCGCGATCATCCGCGCGAAGTGCTGGCCGGCCTGGGCGTGACGATCCTCTGGACCGTCTGCACCTACGTGCTGGTGTTCTACATGCCGTCCTACGCCAAGCAGCAACTTGGTCTGCCGCTGGGCGCCACGTTCCAGTCCACCGCGATCTGCGGCGCGATCATCCTGGTGCTGTGCCCGCTGATGGGCATGCTGTCCGACCGCGTGGGTCGCAAGCGGATGCTCGGCGTCGTGGCGCTGGCCATCGGCGTGCTGGCCTACCCGTTGTTCCACTGGCTCAACGTTTCCCCGACCACGGCCACCCTGCTCCAGGTGCAGATCGTGCTGGGCATCCTGCTGGCCGCGTTCACCGGCCCGGCGCCCGCCGTGCTGGCCGAGCAGTTCCCGACCGAGGTCCGCTCCACGGGCCTGTCGCTGGCCTATAACTTCGCCGTGACGATCTTCGGCGGCTTCGCGCCGCTGATCGTCACCTGGCTGATCGAATCGACGCACAACAAGCTGGCGCCCGCGTACTACGTGATTGCCGCTGCGGCCATCAGCTTCGTCGCGCTCGTGTTCATGCACGACCGTACCGGCAAGAAGCTCGCCTGACCGCTTACGCTTGCGCAAGCAGAAGAAAGCCAACCTTCGGGTTGGCTTTTTTTTTTCGCCAGCCGGATTCGTCAGGCAGTGATGCAAATCGCATGTCCGAATCCAGCCATGCCGCGCCTTTACCGCGTCGGGTAACAGGCGCAAGATCGCGTGGACGCACGTCCAACCTGCCCGCCAAGGAGCCCCATAGCATGACCAGATCGACATCCGCGCCACAGCCCCGCGAACGCTGCGGCTGGTGCGGCACGCTGGAGGATTACTGCCACTACCACGATCACGAATGGGGCTTCCCTGTCGACGACGACCGGCGGCTGTTCGAGAAGCTCTGCCTGGAAGGCTTCCAGTCGGGCCTGAGCTGGCTGACGATCCTCCGCAAGCGCGAGGCGTTCCGCAGCGCATTTGCCAACTTCGAGATCAACAAGGTGGCGCGGTTCACCGAGCACGACGTGGAAAGGCTGCTGGGCGACGCAGGCATCGTCCGCCATCGCGGCAAGATCGAAGCCGCGATCAACAATGCCCAGTGCGCGAAGGAACTGCTGAAGACCGAATCGTCGCTGGCTGCGTACTTCTGGAAGTTCGAGCCCGACCCGAAGGGCCGGCCCAAGACGCTCACGCCCGAGGTGCTGCGGGGCATGACCACCTGCCCGGAAGCGGTAGCGTTGTCGAAGGACCTGAAGAAGCGCGGCTGGAAGTTCGTGGGCCCGACCACGATGTACGCACTGATGCAGGCAATGGGGCTGGTCAACGACCATCGCGAAGGCTGCTGGACCCGCGCCGAAGTACAGCGCGTGCGCAAAGCGTTCAAGGTGCCAAAATAATAGGCAGGTCACGTATACGGGTGTTTACGTATACGTGTCTGTTTACATTGTTGTTTACGTATACATAGATAGTAGTAATAGATAAGACTGACCCGTCAGCGTGGATAACCGGCTTATCTCTTGCCGCATCAATGGTTTACGTTCGGGAGAACCCTTAGGGCAAGCGGTCTGCGTATACGTGGATACGGGTGGACAAGTTTTCCTTCCGCCGGCGGAAAGCGGTAAGCTTGCCGAGTTGTTCGTATACGTCCCACATGCGACCCCCAGCCGGACCACAGGCTGTTCACCCGGTTGTCCCCAGGTCAACCGCCAATTTGTCCACAGGCCGCGCATGGCGAGGGACCACCGCCAAGGATGCTGCCGATGGATGCCACTACCCTGTTCCTGTACATGATTGCCGTTGGCGCCGTGGTGGTGACGCCCGGCCCAACGATGCTGCTGGCCCTGAGCAACGGAGCCACGCGCGGCATGCGGGTGGCGGCCTGTGGCATCGCCGGCGCGGCGCTGGCGGACCTGATTCTGATCGGTGCGGTGGGTTGCGGGCTTGGCGCCGTGTTGCTGGCGTCCGAGCAGATGTTCGCGGTGATCAAGTGGATCGGTGCCGCGTACCTGCTCTATCTGGCCTGGGGGCTGTGGCGGGCGCCGGTGCAGGCGCTGACGGTCTCGTCCGGCGAGGCGTCGGTCAATGGCTGGGCGGCCTTTTTGCGCGCATTGTTCGTGGCGCTGTCCAATCCGAAGACGCTGCTGTTCACGTCGGCCTTCGTGCCGCAGTTCATCCACCCGGACAAGCCGGTGGCGCTGCAGTACACGATCCTGGCGGTGGTGGCCGCCATCCTCGACATCCTGATGATGATGATCTACGCCTTTGGCGGGCAGCACGCCATGCGGACGATGTCGGCGCGCGCCGTGCGCTGGGTCAACCGGGGCTGCGCCGGGATACTGGCGTTCCTGGCCGTGGGTCTGAGCCTGTACCGCCGCAGCGAACTACGCTGAGCGGCGGCTCTCGCCGCTCACTCCGGTCCCTCCGGCCACACCGGTAGTCCCAGTCACCCTTACCGGGTCCACATGGGTCATTACGTTGAGGACGTCGTTGCGCACCATGGCGCGACGCGCCGCCTCCGTGGCAATCGCGTGGCCCTGCTCGACGGTCAGGTCGGCCTGGATCTCCAGATGGACATCCACCAGGATCATGTCGCCCATCTTGCGCGTCTTCAGGTCATGCAATCCGAGCACGCCCGGCGTCTCGAGCATGGCCGCGCGTAGCGCTGCCACGGTGTCTTCGTCCGCAGCGCGGTCCATCAGGTCGCTCAGCGCGTCCCAGCCGAACTTCAGGCCCGTTCGCGACACCATCAAGCCGACCACGATCGCCGCCACGGGGTCCAGCACGTGATAGCCAAGCAGGTTGCCACCGACACCCAGCGCCACCACCAGTGACGATGCGGCATCGGATCGCGCGTGCCACGCATTGGCAACGAGCATGCTTGACCGGATCCGTTCGGCCACGCGCAGCATGTAGCGGAACAGCAACTCCTTGGCCACCAGCGCGCCAAGCGCCATCCAGATCGCAATGGTCTGCACCGGTTGCACGCCGTTCGGGTGCTGGATCTTTCCAACGGCCGCCCACAGCATCCCGACACCCACCGCCAGCAGCAACGCGCCGATCGCCAGTGAGGCTGCGGTCTCGAAACGTTGGTGTCCGTACGGGTGATCGGTATCGGCATCCTTGCGGCTATGGTGTCCTGCAAACAACACCACGAAATCGGATATCAGATCGGAAAGAGAATGGAGTGCATCCGCAACTAGCGCCTGTGAACCCGCAATGATCCCGATCACGGCCTGCGCAATGCTGAGTCCGATATTGACGTAGACACTGACCATCGTGCTGCGTCGGCCCGCCAGATGGCGTGCCCGCGCGGCTTCGTCGTGCTGGGCGACTTCAGGGGCCAGGGGATCATCAGCGATGGAACTATCGCGCATGGTGTTCAGGGGAAACGGGATCGAAATAGCGGGTGAGCAATACGTGCATACGGTAGCACTTTTACATCACGGTGACAGTGGTCTGAAACGGTAAGCCATTAATCCAGGATTAATCCCGAAGATGCAAAGTGGATGCAGGTAAACCGCGTCGGGGTGAACGATTAAAGCCAGTTGTGGCGCAACGCGCGTATGACGGCAATAATACGTCCACGCCTTTGTTTCAGGCCTGATGCAGTTCACGGTGTGCTCACCAGAATTCCTGGTGCTGCAGTGATGCTTGGTCGCGTGCGATAAGGGGCAGACATGAGTGCCATCTGGACCGCTGAAGTGGGACAGTTGATGGTGGAGGCCGCCACGGTCTACGCCGTTGTGGCCGCGTGTGTCAGCCGCAAACGCCCTGCCCAGACCGCCACGCCATCACGCCTGGCACCGGTCAGCGTGCTCAAGCCGCTTTGCGGCGCCGAACCCCATCTCTACGAAAACCTGGCTGGCCTGTGCCGGCAGGACTATCCCGACTACCAGCTTGTTTTCGGCGTTTGCGCCTATGACGATCCGGCGATCGCGGTCGTGAACCGTCTGCGCGCGGCATTCCCGGAGCGCGACATCGTGCTGATCGTCGACGCGCGCACGCATGGGCGCAATCCAAAGGTCAGCAACCTGATCAATCTGTACCGTGCAGCGCGTCATGCCCATCTGGTAATCGCGGATAGCGACATTGCCGTGCCACCCGACTACTTGCGCCGACTGGCGGGACCGCTCAGCGATCCGCATGTCGGCGTCGTCACATGTTTGTACCGGGGCCGTCCCGTCGACGGCATCTGGTCGCGGCTGGGTGCCGCATTCATCAACGAATGGTTCGCGCCGTCGGTCCGCGTGGCCCACGCGGGCGGGTCGCGGCGCTTTGCCTTTGGCGCGACGATCGCGCTGCGCCGCGACACCCTCAACGCGATCGGCGGATTTCGGGCGCTGGCGAACCGGCTGGCGGACGACTACTGGCTAGGCGAGCTGACCCGGCAATCGGGATGGAAGACCGTGTTGTCGGATGTCGTGGTGGAAACCGACGTCACCGAGACCAGCCTGCGCGCCCTGTGGCGCCATGAGCTGCGCTGGCTTCGCACGATCCGGTCCCTGAACGCGCCCGGCTTCTTCTTCACGTTCCTGACCTGCACCTGGCCGATGCTGGTGCTCGGCTGCCTGCTCGCGCCGCACCTTCCGGTGCTGGCCATCGCACTCGTTGGCGCGCTCGCGCGCAGCGTGACCGCCGGCAGCATCGGCGCCGCGCTACGCGCGCCACTGCGCGACGCATTGTTGCTGGTGGAATGGGCTGCCGCACTCGGCGGTGGCCGTGTGCACTGGCGCGGCCACGTGATGACGACCACCGACGCACCACCCAACCATTCCACACCGCAGCCGGGCAGCCGGCCCGCGTTGCCCAAACCTCTTTATTCGACCACGCCTCACGCTCAGGATAGCCCCCGATGAAAACGCTCTTTCTTCAGGCCCCTTCGTACGACGGCTTTGACGGTGGCGCAGGATCACGCTACCAGGCCAAACGCGAGATCAAGTCGTTCTGGTATCCGACCTGGCTCGCACAGCCTGCCGCGCTGGTGCCGGACAGCCGTGTGCTCGATGCGCCGGCGGATGGACTCGGCGTGGAACAGACGCTCAATATCGCGCTGGACTATGACCTTGTCATCATCCACACGAGCACGCCGTCCTTTCCGACCGATGCGCGCTTTGCCGAACAGCTCAAGGAGCGGCGTCCGGACATCATGATCGGCATGGTCGGCGCCAAGGCTGCGGTGGATCCGGGCGGCACGCTCAGCGCCACCCAGGCGATTGATTTCGTCTGCCGCGAGGAATTCGACTACACGTGCCAGGACGTTGCCGCCGGCAAGCCCCTGGCAGGCATTGCCGGGCTCAGCTATCGCCTGACCGATGGCACGATCGAACACAACCCGGCGCGTCCGATGATCGAGAACATGGACGAGTTGCCGTTCGTCGCCCCGGTCTACAAGCGCGACCTGAAGATCCAGAACTACTTCATCGGCTACCTGATGCACCCGTACGTGTCGATCTACACCGGGCGCGGATGCCGCTCTCGCTGCACGTTCTGCCTGTGGCCGCAGACGGTCGGCGGCCATCGCTATCGCACGCGGTCAGCGCAGAGCGTGATCGAGGAGGTGAAATGGATCAAGGAGAACATGCCTGAAGTGCGCGAGATCATGTTCGACGACGACACGTTCACCGACTTCAAGCCGCGTGTGGAAGAGATCGCGCGCGGGCTGGGCGAGATCGGCCTGCCCTGGTCGTGCAACGCCAAGGCCAACGTGCCGTACAACACGCTCAAGATCATGAAGGAGAACGGGCTGCGCCTGCTGCTGGTGGGCTACGAGTCGGGCGACGACCAGATTCTGCTCAACATCAAGAAAGGGCTGCGTACCGACATCGCGCGCCGCTTCACCGAGGATTGCCGCAAGCTCGGCATCCAGATCCACGGCACGTTCATCCTGGGCCTGCCCGGCGAGACGCGCGACACGATCGAGAAGACGATCGAGTACGCCAAGGAAATCAATCCACACACGATTCAGGTCTCGCTGGCCGCGCCGTATCCCGGCACCACGCTCTACAAGCAGGCCGTGGACAACGGCTGGCTGGAGGAGAACAAGGTCATCCACCTGGTCAACGACAGCGGCGTGCAACTGGCCGCGATCAGCTATCCGCACCTGAGCCGCGAGGAGATCTATCACGGCGTGGAAACGTTCTACAAACGCTTCTATTTCCGGCCCAGCAAGATCTGGGAGATCGTGCGGGAAATGGCGGGTAGCTGGAACATGACCAAGCGCCGGCTGCGCGAAGGTGTGGAGTTCTTCCGCTTCCTCCGCTCGCACGAGGCCTGACCCGCATGACCCACGGCCAGTTGCTGATCGTCACCGCCGATGACTTCGGCCTTCACCACGACATCAACGAAGCCGTGGAGCGTGCGCACTGCCAGGGCATCCTGAACGCCGCCAGCCTGATGGTCAGCGCGCCGGCCGCCGCCGACGCGGTGGAACGCGCACGCCGGCTACCCGGGCTGCGCGTCGGCCTGCATCTGGTGCTGGCCGATGGCGTTGCCACGCTGCCGTACGACCAGATTCCGGATCTGGTTGACGCCAGCGGCCGCTTTGGCAGCGCGATGGTGCGGGACGGCTTCCGCTTCTTCTTCCTGCCGCGTGTGCGCGCGCAACTGGCTGCCGAGATCCGCGCGCAGTTCGAGGCTTTTGCCGCCACCGGCCTGCCGCTCGATCACGTCAACGCACACAAGCATTTCCATCTGCATCCGACCGTGCTGTCGTTGATCCTGAGCATCGGACGCGACTACGGCATGCGCGCCGTGCGACTACCGCGCGAGGCCGGTGGACCGCTGCTGCTGCGACCCTGGCTCGCGCTGCTGCGCGCGCGCCTGCAACGCGCGGGCATTGCCTACAACGACTATGTGCTTGGGCTGTCCGACACGGGCGCGATGGACGAAGCCACGTTGCTGGCGGCGTTCGAGCAACTGCCGCGCGGCGTAGTCGAGATGTATCTGCATCCCGCCGTGACATCGGGTGCCGAAGTTGGCGCATCGATGACCGGCTACCGGCACGCGGATGAACTCGCCGCGCTGCTCTCCCCGCGTGTGCGCGCCGCTGCGGACCGCTTTGCCCCGCGTCGCGGTGGCTTCACTGATCTTCACGCCGGACTTCGATGAAACGCTTCGCCCTGCTGGGTGCACTGGCTGGTTTGCTGATCCTGACGGCCGTCGTGGTCACGGAAGGCATTGCCGAAGTGGCACACATCCTCGAGCAGGCCGGATGGCCACTGCTGTGGCTGGTGCCGATCCACCTCATCGCGCTCTGGTTTGACGCCTATGGCTGGCGCGTGCTGCTCGCGCCGGCCGATCCCGAGAAACGCGCTGGCACGGGCTTCCTGCTCTGGGTGGCGACGGTGCGCGAAGCCGTGACCCGGCTGCTGCCCACGGCCGGCATCGGTGGCGAACTCGTCGGTATCCGCCTCGCGTGGCGGCGCGTGCCAGATGGTACGGCGGTCTCGGCAAGCATCGTCATCGAGGTGATGGTGACGATGTTCTCGCACTACCTGTTCGCACTAGCCGGGGTGCTGCTGCTGATATCGATCACGCAGGACAGCGACCACGGCCTGCTGGTTGCCATCGGCCTGCTGCTGTCACTGCCGATTCCCGCGCTATTCGCCTACGCACTGCGTCACGGCGCATGGTTCACCCGGCTCGAATCGTTTGCGCAGCGGATGCTCGGCGACGACCACAAGCTCGCCGCGCTGATCGACGGCGCCCGCCTCGACGCGCAGATTCGCGCGCTGTGCCGCCACTACGGCGTGCTGCTGCGCACGCTGATCTGGCAGATGACCGGGCTGGTCGTCGGCACGCTCGAAGTCTGGTGGGGACTATCGCTGCTTGGCCACCCGGTGAGCTTCGGCGAGGCATTGGCCATCGAGGCCCTGACACTCGCCGCACGCCAGGTGGCGTTCTTCATCCCTGCAGGGCTGGGGGTGCAGGAGGCGGTGATCGTGCTGCTGGGCACCAGCTTCGGCATCGACCCGCAAACCTCGCTCGCACTCGCGCTGGTCAAGCGCGCGCGCGAAGTCCTGTTCGGGGTGCCGGCGCTGCTGTCGTGGCAGTGGATGGAGTGGCGGCAGATGCGGCGGCGGGTCGTCGGTTGAATCACCCGGCTAGCCGATGCACTGGGCGTCAATCCAGCGTCAGGCCAGATGTGCGAATCACAAGCCCCCATTTCTCCCGCTCCGCGGCCACGAACGCGGAGAACTTCTCCGGCGACTGTCCGCCCGGAATGCCACCCATCTGCCGGAACTGGGAGATGAGGTCGGGGTCTCGCATGACCGACGCCAGAGCCTGTTCGAGCGGACCGATGACGGCAGGTGGCGCCTTTGCTGGCAGGAAGATGCCGATCCACGCTGTCGACGTGAAGTTGGCGAAGCCAGCCTGCTCCATGGTGGGAACATCGGGCAAGGACGGCGCTCTCTGCGAGGCAGCCACCGCCAGGGCACGCAGCTTGCCGGCGCGGATGTATGGCAGCGCCTGCGTCAGGTTGTCGAATTGAAACGTGGTCTCTCCCGCCAGCAACGCCGTGGTGGCTGGTGTCGAACCCTTGTAAGGCACGTGGATAGCGTCGGTGCTGGTGCGCATCCTGAACAGTTCGCCCACGAGGTGACTGGTCTGACCGATACCGGCAGAGCCGAAGGAGAGCTTGCCGGGATTCCGTTTCAACTGCTCGACCAGATCAGCGACGGTCCTCGCTGGCGACTGGGCATTGACCACCAGCACGTTAGGAAAGGCAATGATGTCGGTGATCGCCGTCAGGTCCGATGGCTGGTAGGAGAGATGCTTGTACGCGCTGTAGTTGATGGCCTGCGGGCCGACGTTGCCGGCCAGGAGCGTATAGCCATCGGCAGGCGCGCGCAGCGCGGCTTGTGTGCCGATGATGCCGCCGCTGCCCGGACGATTGTCCACGACGATGGCCTGCCCCAGACGCGCGCCAAGCT
This sequence comes from Cupriavidus sp. HMR-1, assembly GCF_000319775.1. NCBI lineage: Bacteria > Pseudomonadati > Pseudomonadota > Betaproteobacteria > Burkholderiales > Burkholderiaceae > Cupriavidus > Cupriavidus sp. HMR-1. The sequence continues at coordinate 15,827 of NZ_ANKP01000107.1, read as the reverse complement.
TTTGCGCCAGCAGGCGAATCGGGATGTCGATCGTGCCGCCCGCCGCACCGGGCACGATGATGGTGACGGGCCGTGACGGCCATGCGGCATCCGGCGCGCCGAAACTTGCGGTGGATGCGAACGCGATCAGACCACCAGCGAGCGCGCGTATCAGACGTCTTGAAGCATGGAATGCCTGCATATCCTTTGTCTCCTCCTGATCCATTGCACTGATGCGTCACTGATGCGTCTCTGATCGGTCTCTGTCAGCGCGCCGGCGCTCGCGGAATCGCATCCACGGCGGGGGCGAAGCGACCCAGGTGGGTATCGGCGCTGCCAAGCAGCAAATCGTTGCCGACAAGCCGTTTGCTGTAGTGGCTGATCGGCGTCTCATCCTGCAAGCCAATCGCGCCATGCAATTGCAGGACGTCGAACGCAATGGCGCGGCCAACCACGCCAGACAGGTGTTTCGCCGCGCAGATACGGCGACGGCGCTCGGCAGACGGCGCGGCATCCCAATCGACCAGTACCCGCCGTGCAAGATGACGCGCACCGTTCCAGGCGCGGAAGTGGTCGGCCATGCGGTGTTGAAGCACCTGCTGTTCCGCAAGCGTGCGGCCAAACTGCCTGCGCGTGCGCAGGTACTCCGCAGTGATGCCCAACGCGCGCCGCATGGCGCCGATACTGTCGGCACACAAGGCCAGCGTGGCGAATGTCATGCCTCTATCGAGCGCCGTCGCGGCCTGTTCGTCTTGACCAAGCATGGCGAACGCGCTCAGCCGCACGTTGGTCAGCCGCACTTCCGCCGCGCCGCGGCCGTCATGAAAGCGATAGCCCTGCACGACAACGCCAGAGGCATCGGCCGGCAGATCGAACAGGCCGAGGCTGCCGTCGTCCAGCGTCGCGGCCACGATGAAGTGATGCGCATCTGTGCCACCCATGACCATCGCATCGTCGCCATCGAGCTGCCACGCGTCGCCGACACGCCGCGCGATCACGGTCGGTTGCGGCGTCTTCCCGACGCCTGGTTCCTTCCCGCATAGCACTGCGCAGCGCGCATCGCCACCGGCCAATGCGGCCAGGCGCGCATCACGTGACGGGCCGACGGGGAGCGCAAGCAACGTCTGCGTGCCGAACACCGCGCTCCACGGCACGGGTTCCAGTACCAGTGCCTCACCCAGCGTCTCCATCAGTGGGAGCAGATCCGTCATCGGCTGCTCCATGCCGCCTAGCGCCTCCGGTATGGTCAGGCTGGTGATGCCAAGTTCGGCCAGGCCTGACCACGCGGATGCACTGCACCCGCCTGGCGTGTGCATAACCTGCTGCCTGAAGTCGAAGCTGTAATGCTTGCTCAGCCACCGCCTCATCGTGTCGACCATCATGGCCTGTTCGTCTCCAAGATGGTCGTTGCGCGGCACGTCCAGTTCGGTCTGTCCGTCGAAGATCGCCTTGGCGATGATCTGTCGCTGAATTTCCGAGGAACCGCCTGCCAACGAACTCCCGCGATAGCGCCACATGTGCAGTGTCTGATTGCCGGCGGACGCGGCATCGTCGGGCGCACCGGGCGGCTGGCCATCGAGCGCTTCGGGATAGAGCCGCAGCGATGCTGTGCCGTGCGCATCCATCCGGAACAGTTGAAGATCCTGCAGCAGCTGGATGCCCTCGAGCTTCAGCAGCGAAGCTTCAAGATCCGGCCGACCACCTTCGGCCGCCTGCTGGATCGCCGGCCACCACGCGGCTTCGAGCGCGCGCATACGAATGTCCAGTGCGGCGTGGCGCCGCGCCGTCAGCGCAAACGCCATCTGCTGCTCGCCGCGCATGACCGGATCGCCTTCGTCAGACGGCGGGTGGAGCAGCGCGGCCGCCCTGGCCAGCTCCGCCTTGCACTCCGCCACCCGGGCCACGAAAAGACGCTCGATGACCAGCAGGCCCTTGGCGATCGCCCACCCGCCATTGGGCTCGCCGACCAGATTGGCTGCCGGTACCCGCACATCGTCAAAGAACATCTGGACGTGGAAATGCGAGCCGTTGATATACCGGATCGGGCGCACTGTCACGCCAGGGGTGCGCAAGTCCACGAGCAGGATCGAGATGCCATCCTGCTTGCGCGATGCGGCAGAATCGGTGCGCACCAGCAACAGCGCCCAGTTGGCCCAGTGGCCGAGGCTTTGCCAGATCTTGCTGCCGTTCACAATCCAGCAATCGCCCTCGCGACGGGCCGTGGTTCGCAGTGCGGCCAGATCCGATCCTGCGTCGGGCTCGGAGTAGCCCTGCGCCCAGAAATCGTCGAACGACAACATGCCTGGCAGGAACCGTCTGCACTGCTCATCGGTGCCGTGTCGGATCAGCGTCGGGCCGATGGTATCGATGCCGAGGTTCTCGATGTAGGGCGCGTCGCTGGCCGCAAGTTCTTCCCGAAAGATGGCCTGCCGCACCAGCGACCACCCCGTGCCGCCGTGCTCGCGTGGCCAGCCGGGTGCTGCCCAGCCTTGGGCATGCAGGATGCGATGCCAACGCACTGCCTGCTCCCGCGTGACCAGGCAGTGCGCGCGCGTGGCGGCGCGGATATCCGCCGGCACCGCATCCCTGAGAAAGGAGCGGATCTCGGCGCGGAATGCCTCGTCGCTGTCTTGCGCCCGATCTGATGTTCGAGGATCACGCATCGTCATGGTCTTCACGCTTGCCAGCGTGGCTTGCGTCGTTCCACGAATGCGGCGATGCCTTCCTGCGCGTCCTCGGTAGCAAAGATGTTCCCGAACGTCTCCACCGCGCCCGCCACGCCACGCCGGTAGTCGATGTCGTTGGCGCGCATGAATGCCTGCCGCCCCATCCGCATGATCTCGGGCGATTTCTGGCACAGGGAGCGCGCCAGCGCGCGAGCCTCCTCCATGACGCGCTGTTCTGGCACCACGCGGTTGACCAGCCCCAACGACATGGCTTCCGCCGCATCGAACGAACGCCCCGTGAACAGCAGATCGAAGGCACGATGCCGGCCGATGATGCGCGGCAGATGGGTGTAGTGAATCGCGGGTACCAGCCCGACATCGATCTCGGGATAGCCGAAGGTCGCGGTGTCAGCGGCGACGATCATGTCGCAGTGGATCGCCAGTGTCATGCCACCGCCCCGGGCGGTACCGCCGACGGCGGCGATCGATGGCTTGCCAAGATGGAACTGCGCCTCGCACAGCCCGCTATAGAGCTTCTCCACCAGTGCATAGCCGCGCGATGGCGGCGCGTCGCGCAGGCTATCGAGTTGCAGCCCGGCACAGAACCGGCGTGGCACGGCGCTGCCCAGTATCACGGCGCGTACCGAGTCGTCCTCGGCTGCCCGGCGCAGCCCTTGCAGCAACGCGTCGATCATTGCCTCGTTCAGCGCGTTGACGGGAGGGCTATCAAGAAGGATCTCCGCGATGCTGTCGCGGACCTCGTAGGAAACGGTTGTCATGGGGTTCCACTCATGCAGTGAGAGGGGCCGCGGCCGACTGGGAATCAGCCTGCGGCATGTTGGCGGTGGCGATCACGCCTCGCGCCTTGAAATCGGCAATAACGTCGGGGCCGTAGCCAGCCTCGCCGAGTACCTCATCGGTGTGCTGGCCCAACAGCGGCGGAGCGCGATGCGCGCTACGTGGCGCCTCGGCAAAGCGGATCGGCAGGCCAACGTTGCGAACCTTGCCAAGCACGGGGTGATCGGATTCGACAATCAGCTCGCGTGCTGCAACCTGCTGATGCGCCAAGGCGTCGCCGAGCGTATGAATGGGAGAGCAAGCCACGCCCGCCTTGCGCAATGCCTCGATCCAGTGCGCGACTGGCTGCAGCGCAATGCGCGCCTGCACCATCGCCACGGTTTCATCGAAATGCGCGACGCGCGCGGCGTTGGTTGCGAACTTGGGTGCGTCGATGACATCGTCGAGTCCGGCGACCGGGCAAAAGCGCCGCCACTGGACATCATTGCCAACGCCGATCATGACGGGGCCGTCCGATGCCTCGAATACCTGGTACGGCGCCATGGCGGGATGGGCGGTTCCCATTGGGCGCGGCAGCTTCCCGCTGCACCAGTAGTTCTGTGCCAGGTAGCTCATGAACCCCATGGCCGTGTCGAGCAGCGACACCTCCAGGAACATGCCCCGCCCGGTCTTCTGTCTCTCGAGCAAGGCGGCCAGGATGCCGCTGAAGGCGTGCATGCCCGTCCCCAGGTCCACCGGCGAGAAGCTGGCGCGCGCCAGCTTGCCACCTGCTTCGCCCATGGTGCTGATCATGCCGCTGAACGCCTGCAGCATCACGTCGTAACCGGGCTCCTGGCCTAGTGGCCCCGCTCTTCCGTATCCGGAAATCTCGCAGTAGATCAGCGACGGGTTCATGCCGGACAGCGTCTTGTAGTCCACGCCCAGCCGTGCGGCGGCGCCGCTGCCGAAGCCCTGCAGGACCACGTCCGATTTTGCTGCCAGCGTCTGCACGATCTGCCTGCCCTCCGCGGTCTTCAGATCGACGGCGAGGCTGCGCTTGTTGTGGTTGACCGCCAGGAAGGTCGCTGACTGGCCTCGGTCCTGCGGCAGCCATGCCCGTGTGTCGTCGCCGCGGCCAACCGGTTCAACCTTGATGACTTCTGCGCCAAGCTCCCCCAGGTACTGGCCACACAAAGGACCGGCCAGCACCTTGCTCAGGTCGAGTACGCGGATACCGTTCAATGCAATCATGGATGTTTGTCTGATGCTGATGCCGCTTCAAGGACGGCGACGGACCGCCGTCGGGCGGCCCGTGTTGCGGGTGCGCCTTATTCGGGCTTGATGCCTATGGAGCGTGCGAGGTCGGTCCAGCGCGCAGCATCTCGATTGACGAAATCCTGCACACTCGCCGGCGCCATGCGGAATGGCTCCGCGCCACGCGCCACCAGCGCGTCGCCGTAGGTGGCATCCTGCGTGCAGGCCGCCACGGCTTCGCGCAGCGCCTGCAGGACTGATGCAGGCGTCTTGGCCGAGACCTGCAATGCGAGCCAGAACTTCAGGTCGAGCGCCGGGTAGCCCGATTCCTGTAGCGTCGGCACATCCGGCAGCAATGACGAGCGCGCCGCCGAGGTGATAGCCAGCGCCTTGAGCTTGCCCCCGCGAATCTGCCCGATGCAGGTGGTCATGCTGTCGAAGAGGAAGTCCACATTTCCGGCCATCACGTCGCTGCTTGCTGGCGCGCTTCCCTTATAGGGCACGGCGACCGCGGTGAACCCCGCTTCCTTCTGGAGCAAGGCGCCGTAGATATGCGGGGAGCTACCCGCCCCGTATGTGGCGTAGCTGAGATTGTTCGGATGCTGCCGGCCAAGACGTACAAGATCGGCCAGGTTGCTCACACCGAGCTTGGTGGGATGCACTACCAGCACATTTGGCACGGTTGCGATCACGCCAACTGCCGCCAGATCGCGCCTGGGTTGAAAACGCAGATCCGGGAACATCAGTGGGTTGACCGCGTGCATGCCAACCGTGTTGAGCAGGATCGAATAGCCATCGGCCTCGCTATCGAGCACGGTCTGCGTGCCGAGGTTGCCGCCCGCGCCGGGCTTGTTTTCGACCACCACCGGCTGGCCAAGCTTCCGGGACAGTGGCATGGCGATCTGCCGCGCCACGAAATCCCCAGGCCCCCCCGGCGCGAACGGCACCACCAACCGGATCGGCCGCGCGGGCCATGTGCTTGCCAGCAATGGCCGGGAAAGCAATGCAATCCCGGTACCCATCAGAAGCTTGCGGCGACTGATACCCATCGTGTCTCCTTTTTGTGGCCGACCCTGTGCAGTCCGGGTAATGCGGCCTGTGTGATGACGCACTATTGCCCTCGGGCGCATATATGTCCAAGATATCTTTTTGATGTCGGCTATCGTGGTGACATATACCCCCTGGATCATCGGCCGGACGCATGAGCAGGACTCGCCGGCAAGATCCGAGGACAGGAGACAACTGTGGGAATGCCAGTCGATTTGCGCGCGATGCAGTGTTTTCTTGCCGTGGCGGCGGCGGGGTCCATCTCGCGTGCGGCAGAAACCCTTCACATCGCCCAGCCGGCCCTGAGCCTGCAGATCCGGCATCTGGAAGAGGCGCTCGGTGTCACGCTGTTCATGCGCAGCCACAAGGGCGTGGTGCCGACCGTGGCCGGCCAGCGCTTCGAGATCCACGCCCGGGACATCCTGAAGCGCCTCGACATCGCATGTGAGGACGTGCGCGACCTGATGGTCGATCCGGAAGGCAGTGTTGCTATCGGCCTGCCGCAATCGATGGCCAAGATCCTGACCGTCCCGATCGTCCGCGAGGTGATCCGCCGATGGCCCAAGGTTCGCCTGCAGGTCATCGAACTCAGCACGGGCTATATCCCCGGCCATCTGCTATCCGGACATATCGATATCGGCCTGACGTTCCGGGCGCATGCCAATTCTGGCCTGCAGTTCGACCAGATCGTCGACGAGGACCTCGTGCTGGTGGGCCCGCCCGGGCAATTCGCCAACGGTCATACTCAGGCACAGCCCTTGGCCGAGACTGTCCGCCTGCGTGACCTGAATCGATACCCAATGATCTTGCCGGCCGGTGAGCACGGCCTACGCGCCTTGCTGGATGGCTACCTGAGGACCCAGGGCGTCGACTTGCAGATCCTCGCGGAGGTCAACGCCATCCCGGAGCTGATCGCACTGGCGTCCGCCGGCGTGGGATGCACCGTTCTTTCGTATGCGTCGGTGTGTGCCGAAGTGCGAAAGGGCCAGCTCTCGGCCGCGCGCATCTACCAGCCCGCCGTATCGCGCCCGGTCTATCTGTGCCGCTCCGCCACCATGCCCCTGTCTATCGCCGCGTCCGCCGTACTGGACCTGCTGACGGAGACTGTGCGAACCGTGCTTGACGATGGCAGTTGGCCGGCACGTATCGGGGAGATTGCAGAGTGACTTGGTTCTGCCTGGCGGGGTGAGCCGTGTTTTGTTTTTTCGATGCCGGAAATAGAAAAAGGGGCTTGGCAATTTGCCAAGCCCCTTTTGCATTTGGTGGACCGAAGGAGGATCGAACTCCCGACCTCTGCATTGCGAACGCAGCGCTCTCCCAGCTGAGCTATCGGCCCGTAGCGGATGATTGTAGCTGCCTTCAGGCGGCCTTTCAATCGCATTGGCGCAACCGTTGCGTCGATGTCAGGCGGTCGTAATTCCCGGGTTGCCGCTCATGCCGCGCACGGTCGGCAGGTTCAGTGGGCGGGCGCTAACTTCCTTGTTTGTCCGCAGCCACTGGGCCATCACATCCCAGATTGGCGCCCCACCCGCCTGGCGGGCTTCTTCTGATACCGGGGCCCAGCCGGCCACCTTGTAGGCCTTGCCGGTTTCCAGCGGCTTGCCGCCCAGCCGCATGTCGGTGATCCGCTTGCCGATCGGCTGGTTGGGGTCGATCGTGTATTGCAGCCCGCCCACGCGCACCATGTCGCCGCCCTGCTGGTAGTAGGGATCGGGGTTGAACAGGTTGTCGGCCACGTCCTCGAGGATGGTCTTGATGGTCTCGGCGGTCATCGGCGTCACCGTCGTGTACGGGTACGTGACGGCCGTCTGGTCCATCAGGGCTTCCATCGTGATGTTCTCGCCGGGCAGCAGCGTGGTGCCCCAGCGGAAACCGGGCGAGAACGCGATCTCGGCGTCCTGCACGGCCATCAGGCCGTCCAGGATGAGCTGGTCGAAGGTGCCGTTGAAGTTGCCGCGGCGATACAGCAGGCCACGGTTGATCGCCAGTACCTCGCTGAGCCTGGACTCGTACGGGGCACGTACCTTGGTGATCAGTGCCTCCATCGCGGGGTCGGCCGGCAGGTAGTCTGCGAAGACCGGCAGCAGCTTGTAGCGGAAGTCGGCCACCTTGCCGTTGCGGACGTCGAAGTCGAGCACACCGAGGAACTTGCCGTTGGAGCCCGCGTTGGTCACCAGCGTCGCACCGCCCGGATTCCTGACATGCACTGGCTTGGGCACGCCGTCATGCGTGTGGCCGCCGAGGATCGCGTCGAGGCCGCGCACGCGCGAGGCGAGCTTGAGGTCGACGTCCATGCCGTTGTGCGACAGCAGAACCACCACCTCCGCGCCCTTGGCACGCGCATCGTCGATCACCTGCTGGAGGTTTTCTTCCTGGATGCCGAAGGTCCAGTCCGGCACGAAGTAGCGCGGATTGGCGATCGGCGTGTATGGGAAGGCCTGCCCGATGATCGCCACGGCCACGCCGTTCATGTCGCGGATCACGTATGGGTCGAAGACCGGATCGCCGAAGTCGTTGGTCTTGATGTTCTGCGCCAGGAACGAGACGCGGCCCTTGAAGTCGTTGTCGACGATCTGCTTCACGCGCTCGGCGCCGAGCGTCATTTCCCAGTGCGGCGTCATCACGTCGACGCCCAGTTGCAGCGCCGCGTCGACCATGTCCTGGCCCTTGGTCCACAGCGCCGTGGCCGAGCCCTGCCAGGTATCGCCGCCATCGAGCAGCAACGCGCCGGGCCGGCTGGCCTTCATGCGCTGGATCAGCGTAGAGAGATGGGCAAACCCGCCCACCTTGCCGTAGCGGCGCGCGGCTTCGGTGAAATCGAGGCAGGTGAACGCGTGCGCTTCGGGGGTGCCGGGGCGGATGCCGTACTCGTGCAGAAAGGCCTTGCCCACCAGATGCGGCGGCTTGCCTGCCCATTCAGCCACGCCCAAATTCACACTGGGTTCGCGAAAATGCACCGGGCGCAGTTGCGCGTGGCAATCGGTGAAGTGCAGCAGGTGGACGTTGCCGAAGCGCGGCACGTCGTAGAACTGTTGCGCGGCGCGCGCGGCCTGTGCGTCGCCGCCCGGGAAAGCCATGCCGCCGGCGCCGGCCACCGCCAGCACCTGCAGGAACTCGCGTCGATTCATACTGATTTCCGTCCGAGTCGTGCGCGCTCAGCGTTTGCCGTAGCGCGCCAGGGCGGCGACGTCGTCGTCGAGCATCTCGCCCACTTCCTTCTGCACCACGCGGCCCTGCCCGTCCAGCACGTACAGTTCCGGCAGCCCCTTGCGCTTGCCGAAGGCGTGGCGCAGGGCATCGGAATCCATCGTCGCGGGGAAGGTGTAGCCGCGCTGTTTCAGGTACGCCACTGCTTCATGCGGGTGCTTGTCGATGCTGATCGTCAGCACCTGCAGCGGCGTGCCGCGCGTCTTGTCGTAGAGGGCCTGCAGGCGCGGGTTCTGCAGCGCGCAGAACGGACACCACGAGGCCCAGATCTCGACGACCAGTGGCTTGCCGGCCCACTGCGAGGCAGGTACGGTGCGGCCGTCGAGCAGCTTCACGTCGGGCAGGTGGATCACGTCGCCGACTTCCGCGGCCTGAGCCAACTGCGCTGCCGCGCCAAACGCCGCGGCCAGCGCGAGCATCCATGCGACCACGACGCGCCGAGCCCGCATCATGCGCCCCTTACTGATTGACCGGCGATGCCGGATCGAGCAGCAGCGCCATCACGTCGCGGATCTGCTGCTCGGTCAGGATGCCCTTGTGGCCGAAGCGCGGCATGTTGGAACAGGCGCTGAACGCGTTCGAATCCCAGATCTTGCCCCACGTGTAGCGAACCACTTCCTGCGAGTTGCCGCGCAGCTTTCCGTACTGGTAGAGCGACGGCCCGATATTGCCGAACGAAATCTCGGCCTTGGTCAGCTGGTGGCAGGCGTAGCAGTTGCCGCCGTTGGTGCCGCCCACCGCGTCGGTGAACTGCATGCCCCGGCCGTTCTGCGCGATCTTCTCGCCTTCCTTCCAGTCGCCAATCCAGTTGTTGTCAGCGGGATACTTCACCTGCTTCAGCTCGGCGGCTTCCACCTTCTTCGCCACGGCGGCCGGCACCTTGCTGCGATCGGGGTACTGGCTGCATGCCTTCTGCGTGGCATCCTGGTTCAGCACACCCTCGACCGTGGCGGGTCCCTTGGACGTGAAGGACGATTCGATCATCTGGCGCACGTCGGCGTCAGTGACCTTTGCGTTCGCGCCCTTCGTCGTACCTTTTGCCGCCGTCTGCGCCAGCGCCTGCGTGCCGGCAGCCGAGAGCGCCACCATGGCGACCAGCGCCATCGTATGGAGTTTGTTCATGTCGTGGTCTCCTAGCGCTTCATGTTCGGGCCGTCGTACGTGCCGCCGTTGGCGTTCTTCGCCAGGAACATCGTCAGGGCGGTAATCACGTCGGAACCATAGGCCGGTTCGGGGAAGCGCTGCTGGCGCAGGCAGTCGTAAAGCCGGTGCTGCATCGTGCGAACCTCGCCCTGCGAGACGCGGTAGGCGGGCCACGTGGTGTACGCGGCCTCGGCGCCCTTCGACGTCAGCAGGTTCGGGAGGTCCTGCAGGCGGATGCGCTGGCCATCCACGGCATGGCAGGTGGCGCAGGCGAAGTCATACGCGCCGCCACGATAGAAGAACATCTTCTCGCCCAGCGCGTAGACCCGCTTTTCCTCGGGGTGCGTGAGCTGGACGTTCATCTTCACGCCGCGCGATTCACCGGTCAGGTAGGCAGCCAGGCGTTCGATGTCGGACGGCTTGCCCTGCGACGAGAACGGGTTCTTCGTCGCCTCTTCCTGTGTCAGGCCCTGCAACGTCACGCGGCAGTAAGCCAGGCGCTGCTCCAGGTCCATGACCTTGTTGGTGTCCTTGAAGTAGCGCGGCAGTTCGGCGTAAGCGCCCTTGGTCACGCCCGGGCCCTTGCCCAGGTCGCACTGTTCGAGCGAGACGTTCTTCGGGCCGGCCGGCTTTTTCCACAGTTCCTCGCCGGCGGCTTCCCATAGTTCTGCGGGATTGCCTTCGGCCAGCATCTGACGGTACTTGGCGAGTTCTTCGGCGGTGCTGCCCTGCGCCAGCGCGGGCGCGGAGAGCGTGGTGGCGATCGCGGTGACGGCGGCGGCCACGGCCAGAATGGCAGAAGCGGCGCGGTACGTGCGGCGGGTATTGCGCGGGGAAACCATCGGGGCGTTCTCCTCGCCATCTCGCCACATGGTCGGGCGGCGGACGGCTTGCTATGCGGGTCCGGCCCAGGGGCTCATGGCCGGACTTCCGGAAATCGCGCTCGGCGCTCGCGCTTGCAGCGGCGAACGCCTCGCGAACACATCAGGGCTTGAGGTAAGCGTAGCCTTCGTCGAACTGCAGGCGTGCCACTTCCACCACACCGGCGGGCACCACCTTGGCATCCATCAGCAGGTTCTGCTCGGAAATGCGGCGGGCAGCAAGCGTGTTATGGCAAACGCGAAACTCCACGCCCGACGACGCCAGCGCGGCCACCGGGGCTTCGAACGTGTTGCCGCGCGAATCCTTGGCGCCTTCCACCAGGAAGTCGATGCCGTAGCCGAACGCTACGACGACGATCTTCGTATCCGGCGCGGCGTTCAGGTGATTGCGCAGATTGGCCATGGCACGTACGGCCTGATCGATGCCCTCTGACAACTGATAGACGACCTTGACGCGGCCCTTGCCCAGGATAGGCATGGACGCCTTCTCCTGTGCCGCTGCCTTGGCGGTGAGGCCGATGGCGGCCAGCGCCGCCGTGGCCCGAAAGAATGCTCGCCGCATGGTGCTTCCTCGCTTCGCCCTGGTCAGGCGATGGTGGCTTCGTCGGTACGCTTGTCGCCGCGGTTGTCGACCCAGGTCACGGTGACCTTGTCGCCCTTGGCACCGCCCTTGAACTTGAAGTTCAGGAACGGATCCTTCGATACGGCCGGGCCGAACTGGGCGTGGAACACTTCCTTGCCCTTGCACGTGGCGATCACGGTCTGGATATGCCAGGCCGGAATCGTCTTGCCGGAAGCGTCTTTGCGCTGGCCGGTCTCCATGTCGTGCTTCATCAGAATCTTGACGTCAACCACGCCGCCGTTTTCGGTGGCGCGAACGCGCATCGGGTCTGCCATGTGCTTCTCCTGTCAGCAGTAATCTGGAAATCTGGTCCGTGTTCTCGTCTGAACGATGGGGCGTCAGCCGCCGCAGCCGCCCAGCGTGACCTTGATTTCCTTCGATGCCACGTACCACTTGCCACCGGCCTTGACCGCGGCGTGGACGACCGAGGTCTGGCCCATCTTCACGCGCGTGGAGACGAACGGCTCGGTGCCGGCCGGAATCGCGAAATCGGCGGCCAGCGTGTTCGGGTTCTTTTCCACCAGGATAGCGATCTGCTCGGTATCGGGGATGTTGCTGGTCACGGCCACCGGCACCACGGCGCCGTTCTCTGCGATGTCCGGTGCGATGAAGGTGATGGCCGAGCTCTTTTCGGGACCGCTGCCGCCCAGTGCCTTGATCACGTCGGCCACGCTCTTGCCGTCGAAGGCCGTCTTGTTCCACTCCGCGGCCTGCGCCTCGCTGATCAGGCCGGTGGCGGCCATCAGCGACAGCACAGCGGTCATCCGCAGCACGTCTCGTCGTTTCGCATTCATGTTGCTGTATTTCCTGTACTTGCCTTGCTTACCCGGTTTCCCTGGAAGCCGTTTCAAAATGATTCTGGCGCTCGTTCCACTGTCTGCAGCCGCGTGGCTGGCCAGAACTGCTTCGCTTCATTCTGAAACGACTTCTTGCGAACAGTGCGCCGGCATTGCTTTGGTATTTCGCCGGTCATCACGATGGATGTCCTACCGCCGGAAATGGCACGGGCCGCCGGAACATCAGACGGCCCGCGCGGACGTCGCGGCGCTTACTTGGCCGGGGCGCCAGCCAGCACCCACTCCACGACCGTCTTCAGGTCGGCATCGCTGACGGCGGCGTTAGCCGGCATCGGAACCGGACCCCAGACGCCCGAACCACCGTTCTTGACCTTCGCGGTCAGCTTCGCCAGAGCGGTCTTGTCGCCCTTGTACTTGGCGGCCACGTCCTTGTACGCGGGGCCGACCAGCTTCTTGTCGACCTGGTGGCAGCCCATGCAGGCGTTCTTGTTGGCGATTTCCTGGGCCTTGGCGGCGTCCACGGCGTGCGCGGATGCGGCGGCGGCCAGGAGAGCGGCGGCGATGACAAACTGCTTCATGTTGTTGTGCTCCAAACTGATTGAGCCGTGGGGACGGCAAGGACGCGCTTGGGGGGGCGATCCCGCGGCGCGGCACGCGCTGGCCGCCGTTGGGGCGGGCCTTCTTTCGGGCCTCTGGGCCTCCGGGCCTCTCGGGTGATCGGTGAGAGCGTCTCGGGCGGGTTGCGGCCAGTCCGCTATTTTGCCTCAAGAAGCGGCAACGATACGGATTCACACGTGATATCCATATGCGCAAAAACGCGGGAACGGCGGCTAAATTGCGGGTTAACCCTCGAAATCACCGCCCGGCGAGCATCCGACCGGCCCACAGTCGCCCGCCGAACACGTTGAGCAGCAGACCGGCCATTACCACCAGGGCGCCAGCCCATTGCGTCAGCGCCAATGCTTCGCCCAGCAGCAGGTGTGCGGAGACCAGGCCGACCACCGGCACCAGCAGCGTCAGCGGCGCCACCTTGCTGGCCGCGTAGCGCGTCAGCAGGCGGCCCCACATCGTGTAGCCGAACAGCGTGGCACAAAACGCCAGGTAGCAGACCGCGAACACGCCCATGCCGGAGATATGGGTCAGCGCCTGCGTCATCCGGGCCGGGCCCTCGAACCAGAGCGACAGCAGCGCGAACGGCACGATCGGGATCAGCGCGCCCCACACCACCAGGCCCAGCAGGTCCACCGGCCCGATCTTCTTGCTGACGATATTGCCCGTGGCCCAGCACAGGGCGGCGCACAGCGTCAGCAGGAAGCCGGCCAGCGTCATGCCGCCCGGGCCGTGGGCGGCGCCGCTGCCGATCAGGGCGAGCCCGCAGGCGGCGATGGCCATGCCAGCGATGTTGTGCCAGCGCACCGGCTCGCCAAGCCAGAACCCGGCGATGGCCACGGTGAAGAACACCTGGGACTGCAGCACCAGCGAGGCCAGCCCCGCCGGCATCCCGACGGCCATCGCGTAGAACAGGAACACGAACTGCCCAAGGCTGATGGTGGCGCCGTAGGCCACCAGCATCCGCAGCGGGATACGCGGCCGAGGGATAAAGAAAACAGCCGGAAACGCCACCAGGCAGAAGCGCAGCGCGCCCAGCAACATTGGCGGCACGCCGACAAGGCCGACCTTGATGACGACGAAATTGACGCCCCAGACCACGATGATGGCCAGGGCAAGCAGACGGTCTTTGGATTGCATGATCGAAAAAGGATCGCCGCATCCCTGGGGGCGGGATGACCGGCACGGCTAGCGTATCAGCCCGTGGCGGCGCGGCGTTGCACGATCCTGCGGTTTTGCGGCGTGTGGGGCAGCCCGCACTTTGTCAGTGGGTCAAGCGCCCAGCATGTCGGCCCAGATGCTATGGGCCCAGGCAAGTCCGTACTCACCTTCCCGCCGGCTTGGCGCGACGGTCAGCCCGCCGGACCCCGGCACGGTCAGCATGGTTTTCTCGCCGGCATCGTAGCGATGCACGCTGGCCACGTGGATGGCCTCGTTCGACGACGTGAAGCTGTAGCAGGTGTTGGTGTAGACCGGCTCCGGGTCCGGATCCTGACCTGCCAGCAGCCGCAGGATCGCGGCGGCGGCCACCTTGCCGTGCTGATTGGCCATCGTGCCGGACTTGGGCATCAGCGGCGCGATCTGGACGGCGTCGCCAAGAACATGGATGTCGGGTGCCACGGTCGACGCCATGGTCAGGAAGTCGACCTCGCACCAGCGGCCGTTGGCCGTCGCCAGACCGCTGGCCACGGCGATGGCGCCGGCGCGCTGCGGTGGCAGCAGGTTGATGACGTCGGCCCGCTCGTCGTCCTGCACGTCGAAGCGGATCGTGCGTGTGGCCGGATCGACATCGACGGTCTCGAACTGCGGCCGGTACTCGATCATCCCCTTGTAGCGGGTCTCCCAGACCTTCCGGAACAACGCGCCCTTCGACGTGATGTCCGGATTCGCGTCGAGCACGAGCACCTTGCTGCGCGGCTTGTGTTGCTTGAGATAGTCGGCAACCAGGCAGGCCCGCTCGTACGGGCCGGGCGGGCAACGGTACGGCGCCAGCGGGATCGTGATCGCGAACGTACCGCCATCGGGCATCGCCGTAAGCTGGCGGCGCAGGACGTCGGTCTGCGGACCGGCCTTCCAGGCGTGCACGATCTGATCCCCGCCAGGACGCGCCAGACCCGGGATCGCGCTGGACTGCATCTCCACGCCGGGGGACAGGATCAGGCGGTCATACGGCAGCGTCCCGCCGCTCGCCAGCCGGACAGTGCGTACCGCCGGGTCGATCGCCGTGACCGTGTCGCGCACGTGCCTCACCCCGTGACGACTCACCAGCGTGTCGTAGGGCAGCGTGATGTCGGCCATCTGGCGATAGCCGGCGACAACGAGATTCGACAGCGGGCAGGACACAAACGCCTCGTCGGGCTCGACCAGCGTGACGTCGACAGCACCACGACTCCAGGTGCGCAGGTAGCGTGCGGCCGTGGCGCCGCCAAAGCCGCCGCCGATCACCACGACCTTCGCTGCAGTTGCTGCGCGCGCCTGACGCGGCGTCAACATGCCGAGCGTGGTGGCCGCGACACCGGCCAGGGCGGCCTGTAGGACAGAGCGTCTTTGCATGGGCTATTTCTGGTCGGCGAACCAGGCGGCCATCGCGAGGATCTGCGCGTCGCTATAGCCCTTGGCGATTTGCGGCATCACGGTCCCGGAGCGCTTGCCGTTCTTGAAATTGAACATCAGCTCGACGAGTTCGGCCTGCTGCCGGCCCGCCAGTCGCGGAATCGGACTATCCGCAGGCGGCTTGCCGTCCGTGCCGTGGCAGACCGCGCAGGACGCGGCGAGATTGCGCCCCTGCATCGTGCGGGCCGCCTGCGCCTCCACGGTCAGCTTGCCGGCTTCGGCCGGCCCGGCG
>NZ_ANKP01000106.1:0-8459 GCF_000319775.1 Cupriavidus sp. HMR-1 | reverse complement strand
CGGCGCCCTGGGCCGCCTGCAATGCGGCTTCCAGTGCGCCGGCTTCGCGCTGCGCGGCTTTGAGCGATGCGGCCACGACGTCGGGGTCGCGCGAATCCTCCGGCACCTGCGCACTCGCGGCACGCCACTCGCCATCTAGCTGAGCGTGCTCATGCATCGCCGTGCGCAATGCGCCATCGGCCGCCTGTACGGCGGCTTCGGCAGACTCCTGCGCCTGACGTGCCTGTACGGTCTGGGCCGCGAGCCGTTCCGCGCGGGTTGCCGCCGCCTCGGCCCTCGCGCCGCTGGCGGTCAGCGTCTGGATCTCCTGATCGAGCGCCTGCACGCCCGCGTCGGACACATCGCCTGCGCCTTCACGCAGATCCGCCAGACGCACCTGACATTGGGCGACGTTTGCCTCGGCCTTTTGCCGCACGGCCTGCGCGTCGGCCAACGCCTCGTCGGCATGTTGCAAGGCGGCCCGCGTGGTATCGAGGTCCTCGTCGGTCACCAGCACCAGCGTCTGCTGCGCCAGCGCAGGGTGGTCCTTGCCACCGCAGACGGGGCAGGGTTCGCCACGCTTCACGCCAGCGGCAAGGCGTGCTGCCTGGCCAAAGCGCCAGTCCGATTCCGCCTGACGCATCGCGACGCGCGCGGCGTCGCGCGTCTGCATCGCCCGGCTGGCGCCGGCTTCCGCTGAGGCCAGCGATTCGCGCAAGGGCCCAAGGTCGGCATCGAGCTGCCGGCAACGTGCCACGCGCGTCGCGCGTTCGCGCGCCAGTCCAAGCTGAAGCTGCAGGGCCTGCGCATTTGCACCGTCGCGCCGCGCAAGCTCAAGCTCGCCTTCCAGCGTCTTCGCCGCCGCCACGGCGGCATCGCGCGCCTTCGCCTTGGCGGCAAGCGCCACCTCTGCAGCGGCCAGTCCGGTACTCGCCAGCGCCACGCCGTTGCGCAGCACGCCAAGCCTGCGTGCCTGCGGGAGAATCGCCTCCAGTTTCGCCACGGTGCGCTGCGCGGCCAAACGCGCTTCGCCACGCGCCTGTTCCGCACGCAGCGCGCCCGTTGCGATATCTGCGGCCCGACTGGCGCTTGCCACGCGTGTCCCGGCGGCGGCATTCGCAGCGAGTGCGGCCGTCTGATCCTGCCTGGCAACCTCGAGCAGTTGCGCAACCGGCGTCACCTGTGCCGCGCGTCGCGCGGCCTGCAGGCGCGCGCGGTCCGTGTCGACCGCCGGCACGCGGGCCGACAGCAGGGCATAGGCGCCCTCCGCCTCTTTCCAGGCCTTGATCTGCGTGCTCTCCAGCTCGCCCTTGCGCAAGGACGCCTGCGCCGCGTCGCTACTCGCTCGCGCCAGCGCTTCGCGCCGTTCCAGTTCGGTCAACGTCTCCCGATGCGCGGCGATACGTTCGTCAAGCGCCAGCTCGGAGGGCAACTGATACTGGTCCAGCAAGGTCTTGCGTCGTACCGAGATCTCCTCGGCTTCGCGGCGAATGCTCGCGGCCTGCTCCTTGAGCAGTTCCTCGACGCGGCGGTAGAGCTCGGTCTGGAACAGACGCTCGAGGATCGACTGCCGCGCCTTCGAGTCCGCCGTCAGCAATTCGCGGAAACGTCCCTGTGGCAGCACGATCACCTGCCGGAACTGCGCGCTGTCGAAGCCGAGCAGAACCCGCACCGCGTCGGTCACGCGGACCGGCTGGCTGGCGTGGCTTTTCCACTCACCGTCCACCTGGGCATCAAGCTGCGCCTTCGCAGTCTCCTTGACGAAGCCGCCTGCCGCACGCGGGCTCGGGCGGTCCTGCGTCGGAGAACGCGTCACGCGATAGCGTGTCGCCCCAAGCGAGAACTCGAGGGTGACCTCGGTCCGCAGGGCTGGATCCGCATTGGCGCTGCGCATGTCCTGCGCGCTGCGCTCGCCACCCGATGTATCGCCATAGAGCGCGAAGCAGATGGCATCGAGCAGCGTGGTCTTGCCCGCGCCCGTGGGGCCGTGAATCAGGAAGAACGCCTGGTCGCCGAGCCGCGTGAAGTCAATCGTCTCCGTGGCGGCGAACGGGCCGAAGGCCTGCAGTTTCAGGTAAAGCGGTTTCATGCCGACTCCCTTTCCGATGCCTGCATGACTGCCAATAGATCGTCGAGCGCGCGGCGCTGATCGCCGTCGAGGTCTGTGTCAGCCACCTCGCGGAAAAAGTTTGCGAACAGGCTGACTGTATCCAGTTCCCGCAGCTTGCGCCCCGCTTCCCCGGCCTGACCACTACGCGCCAGCACCGCGCGCTCGATCGCCAGTGCGTTCGGATAGACCTGGCGCAGTCGCGCCATCGGGTCCAGCAACGCGCCCGCGTCGGTCAGCACCGCATGGACGTAGTCGTCCCGGCTCGGGTCGGTGGCGCCCGCCTCGAGCAAGCCGGCCAGCGTGCCGGTCAGCACGCGCAGGTCGCGCAACGGTCGCAGCGGTATCGCCTCGATCCGGACGCCACCCTCGGCGTCAAGTTCGATCAGCGATACCGTCTTGATGTGTTCGGCTTCCGACAGCGAATACTTGAGCAGCGACCCCGAATAGTGAATCCTATCGCCGATGCATTGCGGACGATGCAGATGTCCCAATGCCACGAAATCGAAGCCGTGGAACACGTCCGCGGCCACGGCACCGCTACCGCCCACGCTCAGCGGGCGCTCTGATTCGCTGACCGCACCGCCCACCACGAAGGCATGGGCCACGGCCACAGAGCGGACGCCTGCGGGATGCGTGGCGCGGATGGCGTCGAGCTGGGCGTTCAATGCGGCTTCGTGCGTCGGCAAGTCGGTGCCGAGCGCGTCGCGCACCGCTGCCGGTTCGGCATAGGGCAAGGCGTAGATGCGCACCTCGCCGTGCGCATCGCGCAGCGTCACGCAAGACGTTTCCGGACCGGTGCGCCCGGCCACGTGCAGACCCCGCGCGGCCATCAGGCGCGCGCCGAAGCCGAGGCGCTGGGCGCTGTCGTGATTGCCCGCGATCATCACCACGGGCACGCCCGCATCCACCACGATACGCGCCAGCACATCGTCGAGCAGCGCCACGGCCTCCGGCGGCGGCACCGCGCGGTCGTACACGTCGCCGGCAATCAGCACGGCGTCGGGGCGCAGGTCGCGCACCAGCGCGACGAACTGGTCGAGCACATGAGACTGATCCTCGATCAGGCTACGGGCATGGAAGAGCCGACCAAGATGCCAGTCGGCGGTGTGGAGAAAACGCAATTCGGGTCCTTCGGCACAGTGGCGCCAAGAGCACGGCAGATACCGTGCGGTCCCGCATCATAACGTCGCGGCCACCGAACGGTACGCGGACACCACTCAGACCGGCTCCGCCTCGCTGTCCTCGATCTGGAACTTGCGCATTTTTTCCCACAGCACCTTGCGGCTGATGCCGAGGCAAGTTGCCGTGTCCTGGCGTCGCCAGCTGTTGGCATCGAGCGCGGCGATGATGCGGCGGCGCTCCTCCGCGTCACCGCGCGGGTCGGCCCGCTCGGTGCCATCGAACGCGCCGGGGCGCAGCGAGCGAAACAGCGGCCGGATGCGCGCCTCGTCCCATTCGCCGCGCTGCTGGACCGTGATGCCGATGCGCTCGGCCAGGTTGCGCAGTTCGCGCACGTTACCAACGAAGAACGCGGAGCCCACGGCGCCCTTGAGCCAGTCTGGCATCGGCGGCAGCGCATCGTAGGCGGCGGCGCCGATCATGTGGCGCATGAACGATTGCAGCAGGCCGATCTTGTCCGCAGGGCCACGGTCCTCGAGGCTGGGCAGCCGCAGTTCGATCACGGCCAGCCGGAAGTACAAATCCGCGCGGAAACGGCCCTGCGTTACCGCTTCGCGCAGATCCTTGTTGGTGGCGGCCACCAGCCGGAAGTCCAGCTTGACCGCCATGGCGGAGCCGAGCCGTGTCACCGCGTTCTCCTCCAGCACGCGCAGCAGCTTGACCTGCTGGAACAGCGGCAAGTCGCCGATCTCATCAAGGAACAGCGTGCCGCCGGTGGCCTGCTCGAAGAAGCCACGATGCGCGAACATCGCGCCGGTGAACGCGCCCTTGGCGTGACCGAAGAACTGCGATTCGAACAGCCCATCGGGAATCGCGCCGCAGTTGACCGCCACGAACGGTCCCTTGCCATACGTCGCGTTGCGATCGTGAAAGAGCCGCGCGATGCGTTCCTTGCCCGCGCCGGTCTCGCCATAAAGCATCACGTTGCTGTCGAAGTTGGCGAAGGTATCGACCTGCTCCAGCAGCGACTGCATTGCCGCGGACCCGGCGACGAGATCGGCCACATCGGGGCGCGCCTCGGCGGCCGCCATCAGTTGCGGCATCAGCTTGGCGATCTGCGTGCGCAGATCGGCGCCGGTGAAATCGTGGGGCAGGATATAGGCGTACTCGGTCGGGAACCGGCCGGGATCGCTCTCGCGGTCGGGGGCGCCGACCCAGATCACCGGCATGCCGTGCGCGGCTTCCCAATCCAGCGTGAACTTGGCGGAGCCGATCGCCGACACACTGATGATGGCGATGCTGGGCTTGACCCGTGGTTCGGCCGGCAACGCATCGAGCGCGCCCGCGCGAACGACTTCGGCGCCCAGTGGCGTCAGAAAGCGCGCGACGCGATCGGCGATCTCGTACTTGCCTTCCCACACATAGACTTCAAGGCTCTCGTAGGCCCAGCGGTCTGCTTTCATGATCGTTCAGTTCAGTACACGAGTTCCGTGTTGTTGCAGTCGACGCCGTTGAGCCACAAGTCGGCGTTGGCAAGGCTGATGCCGAGCAGGCTCGTCAGGGTATTGACGAGCTGGTTGATCAGCGTGAGCAATGGATTCAGCACCTGTTGCAGCAGCCAGCCCGGGGAAATGCTCAGTAATTGAAGTTGCAGCAGGCTGACATCGAGCGTTGGATTGAGGCCGTTGATCACGTTGGTCACGGTATCGCCGATCACTGTGCTCGACGATGCGGCCACGTAACCACCCGGTGCGAGTACGAAGCTGTTGCCCGCACCGGCGAGGCCGGACTGCGAGATCGGTTGTCCGGTCATCTTCGCATCGGCAATCGGGAACAGTCCGACCGCCGACAACTGGACGTCGGCGATGGTAAGCGGGCCGCCGGAACAGCCTGTGCCGCCGGGGTTGCCCAGGCACGCCATCACGGCGTTGGTGGACACATTGATCGTCGCCCGCCGGTCCGGAACGGCAGCCGCGCACTGGATATGCGTCAGATCTCCCTTGGCCTGCGCGATCTGCAGCCACAACGGCAGATTCAGATTGATGTTGGCCACCACCAGCGGCACAGAGACCTGCGCAGCCAGTTTCAGGCCAAGCTGCGCGGTCGTCGCAGTGGTCTTCCACGTTCCATCCGGATACTGCTTGGCCGGCCCCACGGCCACCTTCGGCGGCTGGATGATGTACATCGAGCCGGCAATCGATCCAAGCGCAGTCTTCACGTTGAGCGTACTCAGGTCCACCGCGCTCGTCCCTCGCGCGACATAGGCGGCCGTGGTCAGCAACGTTGCCACATTGAGCGCCGCCTCCGCCGCCGACGAAGCCGCCGGTGTCAGCACGCCCAGGTCGAGCATCTGGCCCAGCGTCACCTTGGTGCCGATGCCATTCAGGCCAAGCTGTGTCGTGGGGCTGCCAAGCGCCGCGTTGAGCAGCGCCGATTGCCCCGCCGCGCCCAGCACAAGCGCATAGAAGTCCTGGATCGAGAGCGAAGTGTTCAGCAACTGGTCGACCGTGCCCACACCCGCCCGCAAACGCAACTGCTCGAGCGTCACGTTCGCGCCTACCAGTCCGCTCCAGTCCGCCACCGACAGATTGACCGAGTTGCCCAGCAGCAGCCCCAGCAGGCCGTTACCCGACGAGAGCCTGAGCAGGCCGCTGCCCAGCGTGAACGACGCGGCAGGCGGACTCGCGGCGGCAATCGCCTCAGCGTGTAGCTGCCGCGACTGGCCTCCCTGGAACATGAACAGCAGCGGTACCGTCAACGTGGCCTGCACGCGCACCGCATTGGCCGACACCGTTGTGGCCGGATAGCCCGGATTGAAGTGCCGCGTGCTGTCGCCATTGGCAGGGTTGCCGGGGTCCCACAACCCAAGGCACGCCCGCACGCCGTCCGCCGCGCCAGCCACTGCCGTGTTGCAATCATTCGCCACGGCCTTGGCGTAGCCGTTCTGCGCCGCGGCGGACGTCACGCTTGACAGCACGTTGGCATTGGTCGTCGCCTGATCGTCAGCGCTCTTCAATTGCTGCGCGCCGGACAGCGCCGCCACGTCCACCAGCTTCTGCAACTGCCGCTGCGTGTAGAACACGAAGCCGACGTCGAGCGACACCAGCGCCGCGACGCCAATCGCGGCAATCAGCAGCGCGGCCATCAGACTGACGGCACCGCGCTGGCGTGGGTGGATCGAGCCGGACGTGACGTGACGCATCGCGATGCCTACTGCCCCACCGGCGCCGGGCTGCCCGTGCTGCCACGCAATGCGCTGCCGGTCGACTGGCTGCTGAAGAATTCGGGCAACGGGTACTGGAAGCTCCGCATATAGCGCGCATAGCCGATGGCCGCCTCTTCGCCGGTCATCGACTGCTGCGGCCCGGCCTGCGAGCCGTTGCGCTGGACCTCGAGCAGCATCCGCGTGGTGTCCCCTACCGGCACGTCGTTCGGGTGAAACGTCGGGGACGGCGGCGGCTCGACGGCTTGCGCGGATTGCGCGGATTGCGCGGATTGCGCCCAGGCGGCTCCGGCCACCCCCAACAGCATCGCGGCGATAGCCACCGTACACGCAGCGCCCTTCAGTCTGGAACGATTCCTCGTCATGGTTTGACTCCTGCGTTGAGCGCCACGGCCTGCGCGCCATGCGGCGCGGTCTTTTCGCGGACCTGCACGGCCCGACTGACCCGATCCGCCTCCTTGCGGATGGCCGATCGCGTCGGCTCCTGCATCGCGGCACGCTGCATCATGGCGTTGGCTTCGGCGCGCTTGCCGGACGCCCACAACCACACCACCGCATTGCTGATCACGCGCGGATTGGCGGCATCCAGTTCCAGCGCCTGCATGACCGGCACGCGGGCCTCGTGCAGTGCACCGCCTCGCATCAGCGCGTAGCCAAGATCGCTCGAGAACTGCGGGTTCACCGGCTCCATCGACACCGCCTGGCGCAGTTCACCGGCGGCACGCATGAAGTCTCCCTGTCTGCCGATCACAAGGCCAATGCCGTGATGCGCCCGCGCGGCGCGATCGGTCCCGAGCAGATCACGGTACGCCTGCAGGGCCGCATCATCCTGACCGGTCTCACGCAGGGCATCGGCCCGCATCGCCAGCAGCGATGGATTGCTGCCGAACTTCTGCTGGAAGGCGTCGATATGCGCCAGCGACGCGAAGTACATGCCCTCCGTCTGCATCCGGTTGATCAGCCCCAGATAGACGGACTGATCGTTGTATTCGGCGCGGGCCTCCTTGTCGCGCAGCTTCGCCAGTTCGATCTGCGCATCGGCCTGCTGCGCCATCACCTCCGCGGTGTTCGGCGTGGACGCGCATCCGGCCAGCAGCAGAGCGGCTGCCAACGGCATGGCCAGTGACGCTGGCAAGAGGGTCCGGGGCGACCAGGGCGACCAAGGCGACATCACGGTCTTCATTCAACTGCCTCCATTCATCTGCGCCAACATGCGCATCACACCCAGGAACCCCGGGCCTGCCGTCAGGATCAGCAACACGGGCAGCAGGCTGACCACCATCACACCGGTCATCTTGACCGTCAGCCTGCCGATCTTGTCCTTCATGCGCGCCTTGCGCGCGATCTGCAGCCGCTCGCCGAACTGGCGCAACGGCTCCTGCACCGCGCCGCCGTGGCGGTCCACCTGCGTCAGCAAGGTGATCAGGCCCTTGAGATCTTCATCGTCGAACAGCTTGCCGATGCGCAGCAGCGTCTGCTCGCGTGAGCGGCCCGACGCGAACTGCTGGTTGGAGCGCTGCAGCTCGGGGCCAAGCACCTGCAGCATGCTGCCGAACTCGGTCACGATGATCTGCAGGCTCTGGTCGATCGACAATCCCACGCCCTGCAGCAGACGCAGCATGTCGATCAGGATCGGAAGCTCGTCGGCCACGCTGCGCAGCCGTTGGGCCGCGCGCCGCCGCAGCAGGGTCTTCGCCAGCAGGAAGCCGCCCGCGAACGCTGCAAACGCCCATGCCAGGGCGCTGGCCAGCGAAACGTCGAGCTTCCACGCGAACGCCAGCGCCGCCAGGATGCCCGGCACCAGCAGGCGTAACGCACCGAACACGGCGCGTGGCCTGACGCCGTAGAAGCCGCACTGCTCCAGCAACTGCTGCTCTTCGGCACTCACTGCGGCCTTGCCCAGGCGCGATTCGAGCCAGTGCTGGTTGAAGCGTTCGCTGAAGCGCCCGCCAAGCTGCGCGCCGATTGATCCGCGCTGCGTGTCGGCGACGCCCGGCGCCGGGCTCGCACCCTGCGTCGCGGCCGTGG
>NZ_ANKP01000105.1:0-49096 GCF_000319775.1 Cupriavidus sp. HMR-1 | reverse complement strand
CTGGCAACCGCCAGCGCCGAGCTTCGCGGCGTGGCCGATCAGCGCGGCATCGAGCGCATCGGACAGGACGAGCCAGCGGCGCGGTGCCAGCTGCGCGTGCACGCGATCGAGCAGTTCGTGGGGGTCATCCTCGGCGCTGCAATCGACCACGACCAGATCCACGCCGCCAGGTGGCAGGGGCTCGGCTTCATCGGGATTGTCGATCGTGTGCAGCGACACGCGCGCTGTGGCGCCGTTGGGCAACCATTCCGGGCAATGCCATCGCACCGGCTGCGGTACGTCCTGCGATTCCATGCGCCGCGCGAGGATGCGGCACATCATTTCGTTTCTGGCGATCAGGTAGGTCGTCATCGAAGTACTAATGAGCATCTCGTCGACATCGTCGCGCAGCATGTTGCGCTGGCGAGATGCCCGGTATGCGGTGGTCGGCTCATTTCAAGGTAGCAACGACCACCTGCGGCCGCCTCATGCTTTTGGATGAGGGCAGGCCGGCGAAAGGCGGAAACTGGACGATCCGAGGGCGCGCGCGCCCGGTGCGGGCAACCGATGCTCAGGCTGCCTCGCAGGCGTGCTGCGCGCTCAGGGATGACATCGGGATATGGGTCGGCCGGGCCGGCGTCGGGCCGGGCCAGTTCAGCGATGCGCCGCGCTGGAGCGCGACGTACACGGCCTCGCCCTTGTTGCGCACGTGCAGGCGCTGATAGAGCGTGCAGGCATGCGTCTTCGCCGTGGCCACCGAGATATTGAGCAGACGGCTGACCGTCTTGATCGGATAGCCACGCGCCAGCAGGGCCAGCACTTCGTACTGGCGCTCGGTGATGTTGAGCAGGTGCGCGCCCGCTGTCGGCGTTTCCGTCGGCACCGCGTGGGTGTCCGCGTGCGCCGGCGCTGCGGCGTCGGCGCCGTGCAGCGGCACCACGACCGGCGTGGCGACGAGTCTCGACAAGTCCACAGGCAAGGCGTCCGCGAGCGGTTCGTGGACACGATGGGCAGGTGCATGCGACGGGAAACACTCGCCACCGGCCAGCACGAGCCGGATCGCGGCTTCCAGCGCCTCGGAAGAACAAGTCTTGGCCAGCAGACCACGCACCTTTTCGGGCAGGCCGCCTTCCGGCATCGGCGCCAGCAGATGATCGGCCAGCACCAGCACGCGCAGCGGCTGCAGACGCAGACACAATTCAGCCAGTATCGGCCAGCCCGCGCCACTGTCGGCGGGCATCCCGATAATCAGCAGATCGGCATGGTGAACCCAGGGTTCGGGGGCGTGCAGCGTGGTGGGATCGAGGTCGACCAGATCGCCGGGGACGTGCGCCTGAGACAAAAGGTGGTGCAGTCCGAGACGCAACAAGGGGTGTGGCTCGAACAAGAGGATGGTGGCCATGACCGCTCACTTCTTCTTGGCGCGCCGCAGACAGAGTTCGCTTCTGCAACGCGCTGATTGGAGGCGCTCCACTTGTAACGTGGCTGCACTTCCATACGATCAGGTATAGCCTCCTGAGCCAATAGCAGCTTCCCGTCCTGGCCCGCCGCCGTCATACCGGCCCTCCCTTGGAGGATGCCTGACCGCCCCGTTTGCGCATGTAGCGCATTAGATCCTTCTCAATACTGATTCAAATTAAATCTAATTCTGATGTTCAGCATAGGAAGGGCACTGAGTGAATGCAAGGTGATGGTGCGGCGCAGCGGGTTTCTCCGTAGGAGGACGCAGGGAGCCATTGCAGGATCTGTAGCGACGATCTGCGCACAAAGCGATGGGCGCGTGAATCCCGGCTGTGCGGCGCACAACAGCCCGGCTGCGACGGCGGCAAGTAGCGCTGCGGCAACGCCCGGGCTCAGGCCGGAGGCCATAATGGCGGCCTCGAATATCGGACACGGTTCGCACGCCATCCATTGTCCCGACTCACCAACTACAGGGGGCTCCTTGGCCACTACCGAAAATACTGGCTCGCAACCTCAATCGCATGCTGGCCTCACGGCTCTGCCCGACAACCCGGACCTGGTCCCGGGTATGCCATATCGCCACTACAAGGGTGGCGCCTATCTCGTGACCGGGGTTGGCCGTTTCGAAGCCGACATGACACCGGTTGTGGTGTACGAATCCATGCGTGACCGCTCGCTGCTCTGGGTGCGACATGCCGACGTGTTCACCGAACCCGTCTCGACCGCGACGGGCGACGTCGCCAGATTCGCACCGCACTGGGCACCGGCCTTGTCGTGTCTGGACTTCCTGCCACGCAAGACGGTCCTTCAGGTGCTGGCCTTGTACGATGCGCCGTACCGCAAATACCATGACCGGCGACACGTGCTGGAGATGTTCGAGCAGGCCCACGCACTCGGCATCGCACTCAATCCTGCACAAGCGCTCGCCGTCCTGTTTCATGACGCCGTGTACGTCCCGGGCTTCGAGCACAACGAAGCCGCCTCGGCAGCCTTGCTCGACACCATGGTCGAGGACGTGAATGCCGACGTGATTCACGTGGCGAGGCAGATCATTCTCGACACCCACACGCATGAAGCAAGCGTGCCGGATGCCGCAACGGTCCTGGATCTCGATCTCCTCCGACTGGCCGCCGACGACGATGTCTTCGACGCGCATGGGCTGGCCGTATTCGATGAAAACCGCGGCTTGCTGGCTAGCAGGGTCCAACTTTCCGGCGAGGCGTTGTATCACGCATTCATGGTTCGTCGCGCGGCATTTCTCGGCACACTGGCGCAACGGCCGAAGCTGTTTTTGACGACTGCATTCGCCGATTTCGAAGGTCCGGCTCGTCGCAATATCGCAAGGGTTCTGGCAAGCGTCGGGCAAGCGGAAGCCAACTGATTCAGGGCTGCGAAGACCATCTCTGGACCTGCCCCGGAGATGTGTCTGAAATATGACTGTCATCTAAATCGCACCAAACTCGCCCCAGATGATAGATGTCATGCAAACGTCCGGCCATCTGCTAACCTCAATCTCCAGAAGCCGGTTTCGTGCAGCCTGAAGAAGGACCAATAATCATGGGCAGACACATCGCGGCGCTGGCGCTGCTATTCGCCGCGGTCAGTGCATTTGCCGGAGATGTCACTGGAGCTGGTTCCACATTCGTCTATCCGCTGATGGCGAAATGGGCGGCCACGTATTACGCCAGGACCGGCCAGCAGATCGACTACCAACCCATCGGCTCCGGCAACGGCATCCGGCAGATCAAGGCGGCCAGCATCACGTTCGGCACTACGGACATGCCGCTCAAACCCGAAGAACTCGAACGCGCAGGACTGGTCCAGTTTCCCATCGCGGTAGGCGGCGTCGTGCCGGTGATCAACCTGCAGGGCATTGGCGCGGGGCAGATCCACATGACGGGCGCGCTGCTGGCCGATATCTACCGCGGCAAGATCGCCAACTGGAACGATGCGGCCATTGCGTCGGCCAATCCCGGCGTGCGGCTTCCCGACCTGAAGATCACGGTGGTCCATCGCAGCGACGGCTCGGGCACCACGTTCAACTGGACCGACTACCTTTCAAAGGTCAGCCCCGAATGGAAAGCGGCGGTCGGGGCAGGCACCACGGTGCGTTGGCCCGTCGGGATGAACGCGAGCGGCAATGAGGGCGTGTCGCTCTATATTCACAATATTCGCGGTGCGATCGGCTATGTGGAACTGACCTACGCGCTGCAGAAGAGCCTGCCCTATGCGTTGGTCCAGAACCGCGATGGTCTCTACGTGAAGCCTTCGCGCGAATCGTTCAGCGCCGCGGTGACAGCCGTGGAATGGAACCCGCGACTCGACTTCTATCAGGTGTTGACCAATGCGCCGGGTCCGAATGCGTGGCCGATCACGGGCACGGTCTTCGTGCTGATGCAGCGTTCCGCCGCGCACCCGTCGAATACGAAGGATGCGCTGGCGTTCTTTCAGTGGGCGCTTGCCGAAGGGCAATCCGATGCATCGGCCGAGCACTACGTGGCACTGCCGCCGGAACTGGTGAAGCAGGTGATTGCGTACTGGGCGGAGACCTTCAAGTAGCGTCGATCCGAACACGTACGCGGCGGACAGATACAAGAAGTTGGTATCGTGACCGCCGACCCTGCCGAGCGCCTTTGCCACAGCGACGTGCACCACGCCCGGAACCTTCCTTGAGCTTGCTTTGAACCTGGCCTGAGGCACGATGCCGGCATGACCGCGATGGCCATGCCATGCCATGCCGTGCCAATCAACCGATCAACCGATCAACCGATCAACCGATCAACCGATCAACGCGAGGAATCCAGCGCCTCGCCGTTCTTCTGCACGTCTTGCGCCTTCAGGTAGCTCTCGATCAGCAGTTGATACGCGGGGAAGATCTTCGTGTAGATCTCGGCCCACTGCTGGGCATCGTCACGGTTCCAGGTGCGCTGCAGCTCGGACGCCACCGCGGCGGTATCCATCGGCACCACGCCTGCCTGCACCACGCGGGCCAGCGTGATTTCCTGCGCCATCTTCGAGTACGTGCCCGAGGCATCGACCACGGCAAAGACCTTGTAGCCGTCGGCAACCGCGCTGATGGACGGGAACGCCATGCACACGCTGGTGATGGTGCCGGCGATGATCAGCGTCTTCTTGCCGGTGGCCTTCACGGCGGCGACGAACTCGGGGTTGTCCCACGCATTGATCTCGCCCTTGCGCGCGACGTACTTCGCGTGCGGCGCATTCTCGTGGATTTCGGGGATCAGCGGACCATTGGGGCCTTGCGGCACCGAAGCCGTGGTAATCACGGGCAGCTTGCTCAGCGTGGCCATTTTTGCCAGCGCGGCGGCACGTTGGCGCAGCTCGGGCATCGGCATGTCGCCGACGGTCTGGAACAAGCCGCTCTGGTGGTCGATCAGCAGCATGGCCGTATCAGCCGGATCAATCACGGGACGGGCGCCGTTGAAGTTGGCGGGTTGGGTCATGGTGAAGCTCCTTCTTCATAAGGTGGTGGCACGCCACCGTAAGGGGAGAGGGCCCGCCGCCGGGATGATGGCGGGTCGATGGAGACAGCTTAGTTTTGGAACGCTGGCGGCGGTAGAGTGCTAGATTGCGCATCAGAGTCCTATTTCACGAACACTGATGGCCGGGAAAGGCCTGCAGGAACAGAGAAGGGGTGATGGCGTGCAGGATCTGAACGACCTTTACTACTACGCGCAGGCGGTGGAGCACGGCGGCTTTTCGCCGGCTGGGCGGGCGCTCGGGATGCCGAAATCGAAGCTGAGCCGGCGGATCGCGCTGCTCGAAGAGCGCCTGGGCGTGCGTCTTATCCAGCGCTCGACGCGGCGCTTCAGCGTCACGGAGATTGGCCGCACCTACTACGAGCATTGCAAGGCGATGCTGACGGAGGCGGACGCGGCGCAGGAAGCGATCGAACTGACGCGCGCCGAGCCGCGCGGCATTGTCAGGGTGACCTGTCCGGTTGCGCTACTTCATGCGCACGTGGGCAGAATGCTTGCCGATTTCATGGCGGCGCATCCGCATGTGACGCTGAACCTTGAAGCCACCAACCGGCGCGTCGATCCGGTGGGCGAGGCGATCGACGTGGCGATCCGCGTACGGCCCGCCCCGTTGCAGGACAGCGACCTCGTCGTGCGCGTGCTGGCCGAACGCAAGCAGTGCATGGTGGCCAGTCCGGCGCTGGTGGCGCGGCACGGTACCCTGCCGCGCGTGCCGGCAGATCTGGCCGACTGGCCGAGCCTCGCGCTCGGCGCACCGATGGCGGACCATGGCTGGACGCTGTTTGGCCCCGATGGCGGGCAGGTCGTCCTGCGACATCGGCCCCGTTTCATCACCGACGACATGATCGCGATGCGCGATACGGCGCTGGCCGGCGTCGGCATTTGCCACCTGCCCCTGATGATGGTGCAGGACCAACTGGCCGCCGGGACACTGGTCCGCCTGATGCCGGAATGGGCCCCGCGCGCGGAGATCCTGCACGCGGTGTTTCCGTCGCGACGCGGCATGTTGCCCGCCGTGCGCGCGCTGATCGAATATCTGGCCCAGCGCTTCGGCGCAATGCAGGAGGAGTAGACCCGGCATCGCGCCGGAGGGCGTGTAGTTCGAACGAACTACACGCGCAGGGGGACGAGATTCCTCCCTTCGACGGTCGCCCGTGGGCGACATGCTCTCTACAGTCGGTCTCATCAACAGGCGCGGCCTTCGCCGCCCGATATCGAGACCGATTGCAAGCCGGAGACAGCATGTACCTGACCCAGGGCCTACACCGTCGTATGCAGCAGACGCCCGACCACGTTGCCACGATATTCAGAGGCCGCCGGCGTACCTATCGCGAATTCTCCGAGCGTGTCTCGCGCCTCGCCGGCGCCTTGCAGCAACTCGGCATGAACCCGGGCGACCGCGTCAGCATGCTGGCCCTGAACTCGGATCGCTATCTCGAATACGCAATGGGCGTGTGGTGGGGCGGTGGCGTGCTCAATCCGGTCAACACGCGCTGGAGCGTGCCGGAAATCGTTTATTCGCTCGATGACTGTGATACCGGCATCCTGATCGTCGACGATCACTTTCTGTCCATGGCCGAGCCAATCCACGCCACGGCGAAGCGGGCGCCGATTCTGATTCATGCGGGCGACGGCGCGCCGCCGGCAGGAATGCTGGGATTCGAGGCCCTGCTCGCAGACTCGCCCTCCGTACCGGACGCCATGCGTGGCGGCGAGGATCTGGCCTCGATCATGTACACGGGCGGCACCACTGGCAAACCGAAGGGTGTCATGCAGTCGCACCTGAACCTGTGGTCGTCGTCGATCTCGCGTCTCGCCCAGTTCCCGCTGGACGAAGCGACGATCACGCTCCACGCGGCCCCACTGTTCCATACGGCGGCGATGGCCAAGGCAGTGGGTGTGTTCGTCATCGGCGGCACGCACACGATGGTGCCGACGTTCGATCCGGCCGAGGTGCTGGAAACGCTCGAACGCGAGCGCGTCAACGACATCATGCTGGTACCCACGATGCTGCAGGCGATCCTGGCGTGCCCGGACTTCGCCAGACGCGATGTCAGCAGCCTGAAGCGCATCAACTATGGCGCATCACCGATTAACGGCGCGGTGCTCGATGCGGCGCTGGCCGCCATGCCGAATGTCGAGTTCTCGCACGCCTATGGGCTGACCGAAGCATCGCCGGTGGTATCGGTCAATCCGCCTGCCAACCACGGCCCGGAGGGCCGCGCCAGCGGGCTGTACCGGTCGGCGGGCCGCCCAGGCTTCGGTGTGTTCGTCAAAGTCGTCGACCCGAACGGCGATGAAGTCCCACGCAACACGATCGGCGAGATCGTCGTGCGCGGCCCCAACATCATGCAGGGATACTGGAACAAGCCAGAGGAAACGCGGCAGGCACTGCGCAACGGCTGGCTGCATACGGGCGACGGCGCATACATGGACGATGCCGGCTACCTGTTCATCGTCGATCGCATCAAGGACATGATCGTCACCGGCGGTGAGAACGTCTATTCGGCCGAGGTCGAGAACGCGCTGGCCCAACATCCGGCAGTCCATTCCTGCGCGGTCATCGGCGTGCCGCACGAACGCTGGGGCGAAGCGGTTCACGCGGTGGTGGTGCTCAGACCCGGCCTGCAGGCCGGCGAGGACGAGCTGCGCACACATTGCCGCGCGCTCATCGCCAGCTACAAGTGCCCCAAGAGCGTGGAGTTCCGCACCGAGATGCCACTCTCCGCAGCGGGCAAGATCCTCAAGCGCGAACTGCGCACGCACTACTGGCAGGACCAGCCGCGGCAGGTCAGCTGAATCAATCGGGTCGACAGCGAACGACCCCGCATCTATCTCCTCGTCACAAGAAAAGAAGGAAAGCGCAATGACCAACAAAGTGGTGGTGGCCGGTGTCGGCATGATTCCCTTTACCAAGCCGGGCGCGAGCGACGACTACGGCGTGATGGGCGCGCGCGCCGCGAAAGCCGCGCTCGCCGACGCGGGTATCGACTACGCGCTGGTGCAGCAGGCCTACGTAGGCTACGTGTTCGGCGATTCGACATCGGGACAGACGGCGATCTACGGTGTCGGCCTGACCGGCATTCCGGTCATCAACGTCAACAACAACTGCGCCACGGGATCGACGGCGTTGTATCTGGCGCGGCAGGCCGTGGAGAGTGGCGCGGTGGAGTGCGCGATCGCGCTCGGCTTCGAGCAGATGGTGCCCGGCGCGCTGAAGGGCGCCTACACGGACCGCCCCGGCCCGATGGAGCGCTTCGCCCGTGTGATGAACGACGTGCAGGGCTTCGACGAACAGGCGCCGCGCGCGGCGCAGTTCTTCGGCGGTGCCGGCCGTGCCTACATGAAGGAGTTCGGCATTCGGCCCGAGACCTTCGCGCGTATCTCCGTGAAAGCCCGCCAGCACGCAGCGCGCAATCCGTTCGCCGTATTCCGCAACACCGTCACGCTGGAAGAAGTGATGGCCTCCCCGAAGGTGTTCGATCCGCTGACGCGTCTGCAGTGCTGCCCGCCCACCTGCGGCGCGGCCGCCGCGATCCTGTGCACCGAGGCGTTCGCGCGCAAGCATGGGCTCGACACGCGCGTGGCCATCGCGGCGCAGGCCATGACCACCGACCGCAACAGTACCTTCGATGAAGGCGACATGCGCAAGGTGGTCGGCTACGACATGACGCACACGGCGGCCACCCTGGTCTACGAACGCGCAGGCGTCGGGCCCGGCGACGTCGACGTGGTGGAACTGCACGACTGCTTCACCGCGAACGAACTGATCACCTACGAAGGGCTGGGCCTGACGCCCGAAGGCACCGCCGAGAAGTTCATCCTCGACGGCGACAACACGTACGGTGGCCGTGTGGTGACCAACCCCTCGGGCGGCCTGCTGTCCAAGGGTCACCCACTTGGCGCCACGGGACTCGCGCAGTGCGCGGAACTGGTCTGGCAACTGCGCGGCGAAGCGGGCGACCGGCAGGTAGCCGGCGCACGCCTGGCGCTGCAACACAACCTGGGTCTGGGCGGTGCGTGCGTGGTCACGCTGTACCAGCGCCAGTGAAGGCCCGCCGAGCATCGACGGACAGCACTGAGAACAAGACGACTAAAACGAAGGAGACACGAAGCATGAGCAAACTGACCAACAAGGTGGCGATCGTATCGGGCTCCGGCCGGGGCATCGGCCGCGAGATCGCGCTGAAGCTGGCAAGCGAAGGGGCGGCGGTTGTCGTCAACGATCTTGACGCCGAACCGGCTGAGGCCGTGGTCCGCGAGATCACCGCGATGGGCGGCCGGGCCGTAGCCTGCGTGGGCAGCGTGACCGAGGCCGACTTCGGCACGCGCTTCGTGGGTACCGCATTGCAGACTTTTGGCGGGCTCGACATCATCGTCAACAACGCCGGCTATACGTGGGACAACGTGATCCAGAAGATGACCGACGACCAGTGGTCGGCCATCATGGACGTGCACGTCACCGCGCCGTTCCGCATCCTGCGCGCTGCGGCGGACTACTTCCGCGAGACCTCGAAGCAGGAAGCCGAGCAAGGCCGCGAAGTGTTCCGCAAGGTGGTGAACATCTCCTCGGTCTCGGGCGTGATGGGCAATGCCGGCCAGGCCAACTATTCGGCGGGCAAGGCTGCGATCAACGGCCTGACCAAGGCGCTGGCCAAGGAGTGGGGACGCTACAAGGTCAACGTCAACAGCGTCGCGTTCGGCCTGATCAAGACGCGCCTGACCGAGGCCGTGGCGGGCGAAGGCCATGCCACCATCGACATTGCCGGCAACGAGATCAAGGTGGGGGTGAATCCGCAGCTCATGAAGAACATCGAGGCCATGATTCCGCTAGGCCGTGGCGGCACGCCCGTCGAAGCCGCCGGCTCGGTCTACCTGCTTTGCATTCCCGAATCCAACTACATCACGGGTCAGGTGCTTGTGGTGGGTGGCGGCCGTCCCTGAACGGAAGGAGACCAAGATGGATAACGAAAGACGCCGCGCGCTGCGCCGGCTTGGCTGGGGCATGGCAGGCGTGGCCGGCATGCAGATAGCGCTGCCCGGCCGTGCAACGCCGACATATCCCTCCCGCGCCGTGCGCCTGATCATGCCGTACGCAGCCGGGGGTACCGGCGATGTGGTGGCGCGTCTGATTGCCGAGGGGCTGGCCAAGACCTGGCAGCGCCCCGTGGTGGTGGACAACAAGCCTGGCGCGGGCGGCATGATTGGCGCCGATCTGGTCGCCAAGTCCGAGCCGGATGGCTACACGCTGCTGATGGCGCTGACAGGGCTCGTGCAGGCGCCATCGCTGTATGGCAAGGCCGCCTACAACCCGGTGCGCGATTTTGCGCCGATCTCGGAACTGGCTACGTCCCATCTGGCACTGGTCGTGCAGCAGGATTTCCCGGCACGCACCGCAAAGGAGTTCGCGGAGCACGTGGCGCGCCAGGGACAGCCGCTACCCTATGGCACCTATGGCCTCGGTTCGAGCGGTCATCTGCAGATGGAGATCTTCGCTCGCGCCACTGGCATCTCGCTGGTGCACGTGCCGTACAAGGGCGAGGGTCCGCTGGTCAACGATCTGCTCGGCCGGCAGATCCCCGCTGGCGTGGTTGGCGCGGTCACGGCGCGTCAGTACGCGCAGGCTGGCAAGTTGCGCCCGCTTGCCGTGGCCGGCGGGAGCCGTTCGCCACTGCTGCCCGATGTGCCGACGTTCCGGGAGTCCGGCTACGCCGGGCTGGAGCGACAGGGCTGGATCGGCCTTTTCGCGCCGGCAAATACGCCCCGCGATGTGGTCGACAAGATCAGTCGAGATGTGAATCGCGTGATCGTGTCCGATGCGCTGCGCGCGCGACTGGTGGACATGGGCATCATCGTCAAGGGCAGCACGCCATCGGCATTCGCGGACGTCGTCAAGGCCGAGCAGGAATACTGGGCCGATGCGATTCGCGCGGCCAACATCCGGCTCGAGTAAGTCGGTGTCGCCACACGCTCCACTCACTCAACCACCGGAGACAACATGAACGCTCGCGAGCAAACGGCTGCCGAACAGATTGCAGCCCCGTTCTCGATCACCCCCATGACGCCCGTCATCGGCGCGGAGATCGGCGATATCGATCTGCGCGAAACGCTGGATGACCCCACCTATCAGGCACTGCGCCAGGCACTGGTGCGCCACAAGGTCCTGTTCTTCCGCGATCAGGACATTACGCCCGCGCAGCACGTGGCGCTTGCCCGGCGCTTTGGCGAACTCGAGGTCCACCCGGTCTTTCCACATCACCCCGACCATCCCGAGCTGGTGCTGCTGGGCGGGAACAAGGATGCGAAGGGGCGCGAGAACATCTATCACTCGGACGTCTCATGGCGTGCCGTGCCGTCGATGGGATCAATGTTGCGCTGCGTGGAATGTCCGCCGATGGGCGGCGACACGATCTGGGTCAACATGGCCCAGGCGTATGCCGGACTGCCGGACGATGTGAAGGCGCGAATCGAGGGCCTCGAGGCAGTGCATGACCTGATGCCGGGGTTCGGCGCGCGCATGTCGGCCGAGGAGCGCCTTGTCAACCGCGAGAAGTTCCCGCCCGCCACGCATCCGGTGGTGCGCACTCATCCTGAAAGCGGCGAGAAGATCCTCTACGTCAACGAGGGCTTTGTGACGCACCTGGCCAACTATGGTGCGCACATCCAGTATCGCGTGGGGGCCGATTTCCGCCTGGGCGAGCTCGACCTGCTGCAGTACCTCTATCGGCAGGCCACGGTGCCCGAATATCAGGTCCGGATGAAGTGGCGACCCAACACCATCGCGTTCTGGGACAACCGCTCCACCCAGCACTACGCGGTGCAGGACTACTTCCCCGCTGTGCGTCGCATGATGCGTGCGACGATCATCGGCGAGCGTCCGGTCTGACCCCGCGCTCACGGGCACGGCGTGTCCGTGAGCGCATCGTGGTGGCGCAGCATCGCCGGTGACTATCGAAGCAGTCCAAGACTGCGCCCGATGGCGACGGCTTCCGTGCGGCTCTGCGCGCCGAGCTTGGCGTTGATCTTGCGCAGGTGAGACTTGATCGTCAGCTCCGACACGAACATTTTCTCGGCGATCACGCGATTGCGATGGCCTGCGGCAAGCATCTGCAGGACTTCCTGCTCGCGGGTCGTCAACGGTTCCGCGATGGCGGTGCCGCGCGCCTGGTTCACTTCCACACCGGCTGCAGCCAATGGCGCCGGAATCTGCGCAAGCACTGTGCGGACGAACTGAAGGTCGATGCCGGCGCGGACGCATTCCGCTTCACGCGCGTCGGCCCATCGCCTTAGCAGATCCGCCAGACGGTCCCCTTCGTCCAGGAACGTCCGCGCGAGGCCTTCATGGCTGGCGAGCCGCAGGGCCTCGGTCAACTGCTCGAACGCTTCGGACTGCTTGCCCGCGCCATCGAGCGCCATGGCCAGCAGAAGCCGGAGTTTCAGTGCGCGCCAGTGCCGCTGGCGCTGGGTGGCAATCGCAATGGCATCGGCCAGTTCTGACGCGGTCTGTTCATGCTCGCCATGCGCGATCGCAAGCCTCCAGCGGATCGAGTCAGGGAAGTCGATGTCGTTCGCATGGCCATAGCTGTCACTCGCGGCCCAGTCGGCGTGCAGTTCGGCGCTGCGCAACGCCTGATCGGCGGCATCGAGCCGGCCTTCGATCGTGGCAACGCGCGCGCGCTCCAGCCAGGCCGAACAGATGGCGCGCGGCAACTGAATGCCGCGGCCGATCTCCTCAAGCTCCGCCAGCATACGCAGCCATCGGTCGCGGTCGCCGCCCAGCAGCGCCAAGCGCGCCGAGAGAATGAACCCGGCAATCATGGCGTCCGGCGGCGCGTAGCCCTTGCAGTAGGGCATCGCTTCGGCCAGCACGCGTGCGCAATCCTCGAGAGCGTTCGCCTCATAGAGGGCCGTGGCCCATGCCGGAAGGAAGGCGTGTCTGAGGCTGCTCACCTCGCTAGGGCTCCAGCCGCGCTCGGCGACGGCGCGGAACCGCGCAAGTGCATTGCTGAGTCGGCCCTGCACCAGATCGATGATGCCTTCGAGAGAATCCGCGATGCTGCGCTGGAATCCTGTCCGCACATCGTTCGCGCCCTGCATCAGGCGCGACAGCACACGGCGCGCGTCCTCGTACCGATGACTGGCCACCAGCGAGAACGCCAGGGAGTTGGCCACGCTGGCGTACCGGAAGCGCGCGTCCGGCGGAATCCGCTCCAGATGCGCAAGGCCTGCGGCCAGACACGTTTCGATCTGGTCGGTCATCGCCAGCAGCACACAACGCAGCGTCTCGACCTCCAAGGCAATCCACGCCTGCTGGTCGGCGGGAACATCCGCCGCAAGCAACGCCGCCATCGTCTGCATCGCTTCCGCATAGCGGCGATTGAGCAACTGGACCCAGGCATAGGCCAGACCCATGCGATGGGGGTCCGCGAGCAAGCGCTTGCGGTCGATGCGGTCGAGCCATCGCGCAAGCAGTCGCACGCGGCCAGCCTGGAACAGGGCTGGGGTATGGATGGCGATCAGCGGCAGCGCCTCATCGTCAAGCCCGGCTTGCAGCAGGTGCTCGATCGCCGGGACGGGACGGTCCTCCGACAGGTACCAGCGTGATGCCGCCACATGCAGCGCGCGCGCCTTGTCCGGATAGGTCACTTGCAGCCGATGCTGCAGGAAGCTGGCGAAGAGGCTGTGATAGCGATACCACTGATGCTCGCCATCAAGCGGCGTAATGAACAGGTTGTTCCGCTCCAGGAAGCTGAGCATTTCGCGGCTGTCGTGCCGTCCGGTCACGGCATCGCACAGTGGCGCTGACAGTTGGCCAAGCAGACTGGTCTGCAGCAGGAAGTCGCGGCAGGATTCGCTTTGCCCCATCAGGATGTCTTCCGCCAGATACTCGGCCAGCTCGATATTGGTACCCGAGAACGAGCGGACGAACGCCGCATGATTGGGATGTCCGCGCAGCGAGAGCGTGGCCAGGTAGACGGCCGCCGCCCAGCCCTCGGTGCAGCGCCATAGCGTGGCGATCTCGCCGTCCTGCAGCGGCAGCTCGCAGTTGTCCCGTATGAAGCTGGCGGCCTCTTCCGCGCTGAAGCGCAATGCGGCCGGGTTGATATCCAGAAGCTGGCCCCTTGCGCGAAGTCCACCAAGGCCGAGGTCTGGCGTGGCGCGCGTGCCGATGACCAGCACACCCTGCGGCGACAGCACTCTGACCAGTTGCTGCAGGTATTCGGTGATTGCGTCGTTCTGGATGACTTCGAGATCGTCGAGCAGGATGGCGAAGGGTTGCGCATAGGAAGCCGCGATCTCGATGATCTCGTGCGCGATGGTTTCGCCAGCAATGGTGTCGGAGCGTTCGTCGCGCTGATGGCGGGTCAGGCCCGGCAGCCTGAGCAAGCCCGTGTGGAGGTGCAGTAGAAAACGCTGCAGATCATTGTCGGCGGCATCGCATCGCAACCACACGCAGGCTCGCTGGCCGGCCTGGCATCGTTCCAGATACTGCTGCATCAGGGTGGTCTTGCCGAAGCCGGCTGCGGCGCGGACCAGGATCAGGCGGGCCGAGGCGGCGTCCACCATCACGTCGACAAGGCGCGAGCGGACCAGATGGTTCGGCAAGGCGCGGGGCGGCACAAGCTTGGAGGCAACCAGTCCCCGCCGCTGCGTGTCACTGTCACCGGGCTTGCGGCTGATCGCTGCGCTCATTGCTCCTTCCCTCACCATGCGTGGCGTGGGGCGTTCGCCATGGGTTATCTCCGTTTGATCTTTTCGGGCGGCTCTTGCGGCACGCCTGTGTCCCACGGCTGTGATCCGGTGGTCGCCAATTGAAAAGCTGCCGCAGATTCTGCCATGTCGACGGCACGACCGAGAGTTTCCCATCGCGGAACGAGACTGTCGTGGTTCTTTCGAACTAGCTGGACCGATGACATGCGGCTGACAGCCAGACCATTCGAGGCGCTGATAATGTTTGGCAGGCCGCGGGCGACTATGCGCCGCAATGATTGCGATCTTCTGGTATTGCGCTCTGGAATTTCTTCCAGTGAATATCGCCAATTTTTGCTGTTTTCCTCAAATGCGCGGGCAACGACCTCTGCGGTATACGCATGGCACGTATACACCATATATGGTGGCCGGGTGCCGCGTAAACCGTACCAATGGGGCGTCCGCGCACGAAGCGTACCCAACGCTGCGTATGTTTTTCTTTAATAATCAATGCCAAATTGAATTACATGATTTTTGGAAATTCCGCCCGTTCGGGGGCTTGAGAACCCGGATCGCGGTGGGTGTGGCGACGCGGAATCCACCCATTGGCCGTCATCAGGGTGCGTGCGACACGACAAGAAGCAGCTTCGGGGCGTGGAGAACAACATCGGGCGGTTTGATTTGGTGATGTTTCTGGAGAGACCCATCATTCCTTCTATGAATTTTGAAAATGATGCTTCTTCGGCGACATGCAGTCGGCGGACTCGGGGCATCGAGGTGCCGATGCCGTGACCGCAGCGTTTGGCCCTGCGCGGGCGTAGACGTCTTGGGGTGCGTTGCCCTGCCCTGGCCGCCGGGGCGTCGTCCAGGCTAACGCCGGCAATCACCAAGAGGGCCCCGGACCAGCGTGACGTCACTGTCCTGTGCTCGATCTGCCGACAGGTGCACCAGACATCGGTGTTCATCCGCCACCCAGCAAGATCAGGCGCATCACTATGCTTCTGGCAAAAAATAATTTACATTGCACTTTGTGATGCAGAACAGGCCGGATGAAACAGGAGACTGAATAATCCTGTTGTAATTCAGTCACTTATGCGCGGATGGCCAATGTCGGCGTTCGCGCACGCCGGACGAAATCCCAAGCGCACAAAGTGCATTCAGAGGCCATATACCCCCATGCCTGACGATCGAGATACGCTGGCCGCCACGAAACTGACGCGAACGGAGTTCGCCGTCGTGCGGGCGTATGCCCAGGGTATGAAGCCCCTGGAGATCGCCAACCGGTACCTGCAAGACCCCGACGACGACGACGACGACGATCTGACCGAGCATCAGGCTATACAGCGCATCCTGGCGCTGCGCGACCGGTTGGTTCAGTTCGCTTTGCAGCATGATCGCCCCGATATCGCGGAGATGTTCGAGGCGCTGCGCGGGCGCTCCGACGCCGGCATGACTCGCCGGGTGGATGCGCTGACTTCGATCGAACAATTGGGCCAGGGGCGCCCACTGCCAGGGCATCAGGTCTCCCTCTGGTTCGGCCCCAGCCTGTCTCGACGTCTGATGGCGGCGGGCATCCGGACGATCGCCGACATGACCGACCTGGCCAATCGAAAAGGCAGCGGCTGGTGGCGCCACGTGCCGCGTATCGGGCGCCATTCGGCCGAGATCATCGTCCGTTGGCTTGGCACGCAATCCGCACAGACGGCGCTCAAGGTCAGTCCTCATGTGCTCGTATCGGCACAAATGGTGGATCGTAAAGCACTTTATGCGCAACCGCTGGGGCGAGGTATGGCATTCCCTGTTCCGCTGGAACTGATGCGCGCACCGGAAACATCTGCGGCCTGGGCGATGGCGCTCGGGGATGAACTCAAGGACGTTCAAGGGTGGGTGGCCGCACGGGCACGCTCTCCAAACACCTGGAAGAGCTATCGTCGCGAAGCCGAGCGGTTTCTGCTCTGGGCTGCAGGGCAAGGCAAGTCATTGCGTGCCATGGCTGCCGAAGACGTGGATGCGTATCGAGCGTTTCTTGCCAATCCGGAGCCTTCATCATTCTGGTGTGGCCCGGCGGGCCCGCGTGACAAGGCGCACTGGCGGCCGTTCGAAGGGCCATTGCGTACCAGTTCCTGCGAGGCTGCAATACGGGTGATCAGCGCGCTGTTGCGGGCATTGCGCAAGGGAGATTCAGCCAGCTTGGCGCGGAGCGGCGTAGTCGATGATGGGATTGCCACCGTGCAGGCATCCTCCAAACCGGCGGCGTTACCCCGCGAGACGATCGAATCGTTCCTGGCCTGGCTGGGTGCCAGCCCGTCTTCGCCACGGCAGCGTGCTGCGCTGGCGGCAGCGCTACTGCTTGCCCGTCACGGTATCCGGATCGTCGAACTGGCTTCGTTTCGCCTGGTTCATGTTTCCTGCTCACCGTCTGCGGCGCCCCCTATGGGCCGGCTGCTGCTCGAAGCAAAGAGTACGGCCAGGCGTGGCGAGATCGTCCTCGATGGGGAGGCGTGGTCCGCCCTGTCGGCCCATTGGACGGACCGGCAGCTGGCTTGGGATACGTTGAGTGAGGGATGGGATCCGGATGCCGCGTTGCTGGCGCCGATCGAGTACCCGTCGACTTCACGGGGGCGAGCCAAGCAATCGATAGCGACTGCGGGTTACTCGGCCAGTGGCTTGGATCAGTTGCTCCGGGCGAGCTGGAGACGTTTTGCCGAGGTACACGACGTCGACGTGGAAGCCTTCACGCCGAGGCAGTTGCGGTTGGGGTGATTGCAATCCAATAGGGCAATTTCCTCACCCGATTGGATCGCGATAGATAGTGATGGTTGGAAGATGCTCAGATCAGCGTCTTGTCCAGGCCGAATCGGGCCTTGAGGACGTCCAGCAAATCTTCCCGGGCACTGCGGTCGGTGAGCTGAACATCGAGCATGACACGGCCGGAGTCCCACTCTTTGATCGTCCCGAGTAGCTGGCCCGTTTCAGTCCGAATCTTGTACTGTCGGCTGATCTCCTTGACCTTGCGGGACTTCCCTTCTTGGGCCTGCTTGCGAATCGCTTCAACCTCGCGACTGGACATGCCGTCGTTCATGATTCGCGTGGCCAGATCGCGCGTGCGG
The DNA here is from genome assembly GCF_000319775.1 of Cupriavidus sp. HMR-1. Lineage (NCBI taxonomy): Bacteria > Pseudomonadati > Pseudomonadota > Betaproteobacteria > Burkholderiales > Burkholderiaceae > Cupriavidus > Cupriavidus sp. HMR-1. Next base: position 31,356 of record NZ_ANKP01000105.1, on the reverse strand, counting down.
TCTTCGCCGGCAACCTTGCAGTACAGCGTCAGTTCGTAGCCGGTAGCAATGCCGATCGCGCTCGGACGTTCGCGCATGACCGCCAAAACGGACTCGGGCAGCTTGAGCAAGGCCAGCGTCTTGTTGACGGTGCCGGCCGACATGCCGGTCAGTTCGCAGATTTCGTCTTCCTTCTGAACCTTGCCTTCATCGAGCAACTGGCGCCAGGCGATCGCGTTGTCGAGTGCGGACTGGTCCGATCGCTGCTCGTTGAGCAGGAAGGACAGGCGATAGAAATCGAGATCGCTCAGGTCGGTCTCGATGAAGCATTCCATCTCGAGCTTGCCCGCCGACGCCAGTGCGCGCTTGCGGTAGTGACCGTCGATCAGGATGTAGTGGCCGGGACGGGTCGGGTCGGACGCAGCCAGGCCCGGCGTCTTTTGACCATGCGTGGCGATCGACGCCGCGCGCTCCTGCACGACCGCCGGATCGTAGATGCGGCGGGCATTGAAGGGGTTGTCGTGCAGCTGGGCGATTGGGATTTTTATCAGCGTCCGCCCTTCGATCACGCTCTCTTCACTTTCAGCGCTGAAAGTCGAATGCGGCGGCACTGCGCGTGCCGACTGCAACAGCCCGTTTGGATGCTGGGAGATAGCCGCCTCCGCACGCGCGAACCGGTCGATCGCGTCGCTGCGGGTCTTTTCCGCGGCCATGCCGGCGAGCATCCCCGCCTTGAGACTCTTCAATTTCGTTGCCATAGGTATTACTCAATCAGGGACAAGATTTCGTCCACCATCATGTCGACTTCCTGCACGGCCTCGCGTGCGCCCGGCACGCCGTGGACTGTGCAGCCAATGGCTTGGCACTCTCGAAAGGCCGATCGTGAACCGACCATTGCGTTCAACAGAGGAACATCGCCGTCATCACCGAGGATCTCGATGGCCTGGCGCGCAATAGACACGCGGCGCTGGACCATGTTCGCCATCACACGGATCTGAAGCGTTTCGTTCTGTACCTGGGCGTGCTGCGCCAATGTTTTGGCGGCAACGGCTGCCCAGAGATCTGGCGGCGACGGCACGACCGGGATGATTGCCAGATCGGAGATCAGCAATGCGCTCGACGGTGCTGCCGAGTGGACGGCTGGCGGGCAATCGACAAGGATGTAGTCGTAATCGTTGACGAACTTGCGCACTTCCCGGTGCATGGCGCCTCCCGAAGGCGCCAATCCAATCACTGAGGCCGGAAATGGACGTTCGTCACTGGCTTGCGCAGCCCAGCGCGTAGCGGTGCCTTGTTCATCCATATCCACCAAGAGCGACCGGGCACCACGGAGTCCAAGCGTGCCAGCGATATGCATACTGACTGTGGTCTTGCCGCAGCCGCCTTTTTGGTTGAAAACGGTGATGATCTTTGCTGCCACTACGGCCTCACTTTCAGCGCTGAAAGCGCGAATGATGGTATTCAGTTAAGGCGTCACTTTAGCCAAATCGACATTCCACTACAACCCGTTTTTCAAAAATTGAAATTTTGAAATCTGATCGAGAGCGTAAGGGCGTTACAACGCAATGGAAAGCGAGTGATAGCCTGCCAAGCAACGGAAATCCGCTTGAATTGCCTGCGCAGATCGCTTCTTCTTGAAAAGCGGTACGGAATCCGCCTAAAGTAGGGGTAGTGCGCTCTACGGCGCACATGACACCGCAACACATTGTGGTTATGATGCCTGCTACAGTCGAGTCAAGTCGTGTCAACCTCGTCGGCTTCCGTTCGGTTTCTACGAGAATTCAACATGCTTGAGCGGTTGTTTGCGCTGTGTAACGAACTTGCTTCGAAAGGAAATTCTTATGGCAACCGGTACGGTCAAGTGGTTCAACGAGACCAAGGGTTTCGGCTTCATTACTCCGGATGACGGTGGTGCAGATCTGTTTGCTCACTTCTCGGAAATCCAGGGCAGCGGCTTCAAGACGCTGAAGGACGGTCAACGCGTGACGTTCGAAGTGAAGCAGGGCCCGAAGGGTCTGCAGGCATCTGCAATCAAGCCTGCGTAAGCTGGACCACCACCAGCGTCGGCGTATCGCGTCAGTGACTCGTCCGGCAGCAAAAAAGGCAAGCGTAACGCTTGCCTTTTTTGTTTTGCCCGCCAAGGGGCTCAGGAAAGCTTGCGGACGCTCGTTCGAGACGGTTGCAAGATCAGCGCCTTCGAAGAGTCGGCATCCACCTTCGCCCCGGGATAGACCACGAGCACGTCCTTGAGCGCCTTACGGAACAGCGCCCGGAACTTGCGCTCGCTCTCCGTTTCCGTGCCGAACTGCATCTGCAAGGCTTCCCAGGGAATCTCGGTGCGCCGCTGAATCGTGAAGAAACGATACGTCAGCCAGGAATACACATCCAACGCGAAGGGCGACTGCTTGAGTGCCTTGAGCGCGCGCATATCCACGGGTACCGGGCGGTTGACCAGCTCGTTGAAAAACGGCTCGGACAGCACAACGAAGCTCTCGAACATCGAGCCTTGCCCTGGCTGCATCGGATCCCACCATGTCGACAGCTGATCCGCCAGCAAGTAGCCAACGCGATCGATCGATAGCGGTTCATGATTCGGCGCCTGATTCGGCACAGGCACCGACTTGTTCTGCACGATCGCAATCGTCGCGGAGAACAACCGAATCATCTGCTGGCGTACCAGCGTCATCGTCCCACGCTTGCCCCCGGTGGCCATCGGAATGCCGAGGTTGTACATGAACTCGGACAGCGAGTTGCCAAGGGAAATACGTCGATCCTCGACGGTTCCAGTGAACTCGCCCCGCTTCTTCTTGGCCATGATCTCCTTGCCGATCCATGCCAGCATCAGGCGGGGGTAGGACCCGTAGGGGTAGCCAAGGGATACAGTTTCCGAGACGAGCTTCTGCCGGCCGTTCGTAGCCCGCTCGGAGCGCTGCTGCGTGAAATAGCCAGGCTGGATCATCAGCGAGATGTTGCCACTTGTGCGCGTCCACACCGGCGGCGCACCTTTGGGCGCGCGATAGGGCAGCGTTACCTGAACGCTGGCACGGCTCAGAAAACCTACTTCACCGCTTTGCCATGCGTCCTCGCGCTCCATGGCCTGAGCCTCGTCGAACAGGCGCTGGAATTTTTCGGATGGGACAAGGCCGTTCTCGTTTCCGGGAACGATGATACGGGATGGCTCGTTGTCCCCTACCAGGACGGAGCGATCCTCGTCGACGGCCATTGAGCGTTTGATCGGCATATTGACGGGCTTCGAATTACCCGCCTTTGTACGCGATCACGTAAACGTTGTCACGCAGAAACGGGTACGTATACGTATTTCCCATGTCTTGGTGCTGGCTAACGGGTTTCAGGTGCCGGGTATCCGGCTAGTGGTGAGATGGCAGGTCGACGGTGGGCAATCCCGAAGGGTTGTCCACGGTTGCCTGCTCATCCACTACAAGTAAACGATACCGATACGGGTTAACTACTCGTAAACCGTATACGGGGTGACTCGAGCCCTGATTACAAAGGAGAAATTGACCCCACTTGTACCCGTTTCTGCGTGTAAACGTACCCGATTCTGCGAACGGCCGAACCCGAATCTGCGACAAACCGAACCCGTTTCAGCGCAATCGCCGAACCGGATTCTGCGTGGATAAGTCACTGATCCCACAGGGTTTTCCACAGCAGGAAAGCATAAAAGCGTACCTGTTTCTGCGCGAAAGCCTCGGGGGCCGTCGATATGACATGCACCCGAGGGCCAGAAAGGGTGTTGTCCACGCAGAATCGGGTACGCAAACGGCTTGTCAGCATCGAGGAACTGGTCTGGGCGTACCCGATTCTGCGCCTGTATCGACTGTTAACGAACCCGTTTCTGCGCTGAACCCCAATCGGCACGCAAAACCTCCAAAGCGTACCTATTTCTGCGGCGTACCCAATTCTGCGCATGGAGCCGAGACCACCCTCGGAAACGCGTCGCGTACCCATTTCTGCGTACTCCAACGCCATACGTAAAGACGCAAGCGTACCTACTTCTGCGAGCCGACACGACCTGGACGACCGGCGGCACCGGCGCCCGGTACGTATACGTCGTCTCTCAAAAAAAGCTAGTACCCACTTAGTACGTATACGTCCAAGTTGGCTCGTTCCGTTGCGTACCAGTTTCTGCGGCGCACTTGCGTATACATGCGGGGCTAGAGCCCGACAACGCAGGGGGGGAAACAACAAGGCCGTACCCGTTTCTGCGTACGAACGCCGCAAAACTGCGTACCTGTTTCTGCGAGCACCCTTCGGCATGGGACATCAACGCCGTGGTGGCGAGCGCGCTGTACCCGTTTCTGCGTGGATAACCCGATTGCCTCTTTGATAAGCAGGAAAAGTCGACCAGCGTCTGTGACGCTGGGCGCTTAGGCTCGTTGGATCGGCGCGACATGAAGGCGGGCCGGCTTAACCTACATGCGTACCCATTTCTGCGGAGCAATTGGAGGCATCCGTCGGTTGCGCGCGAAAAGCGTACCCATTTCTGCGTGCCCAAGCGATTGGGCTAGGAGGAGTGGACCGCGCACACCAGCTTCGACGGGAAAAAGCGTACCCGATTCTGCGAGTGGATCAGGAGTGGGTCAGGGTTCTGCCAGGGGAACACCAGGCGCGATGCTTGGCTTGGGGAGCTACGAAAGCAACGGGCGTAAAAAAACCCGCCATAAAGGCGGGTTTTCGCGATCAAGCGCACCGCAAGGTGCGCTTTGAATCACAACGCTTACAGCGGGGTGATGTTCGCAGCTTGCAGACCCTTCGGGCCGTTCTTGACTTCGAACGACACGCGTTGGTTTTCCTGCAGCGACTTGAAGCCGTCAGCACGGACTTCCGAGAAGTGAGCGAACAGATCGTCACCGCCAGCGTCCGGCTTGATGAAGCCGAAGCCCTTGGCGTCGTTGAACCACTTTACGATACCGGTTTGCATGGTATTGCTTTCCAAAAAAAATATAAAAGAAACCGATGGTGCACACACCACCGTACAGCGAACTCAAGGAAAGGACACCATGGACAACCGAAGTACCAAGACGGTGGCTAACGAATGAACTGTTGCCTCGTCGCTTGAATCTGGCGGAGATTTATACGGGGGATTGTCGCTCCCGTCAAGGCAGGGGATTACCCGAACCTAAGCTGGATCAACAAACCCAGCATATGGGATCATCTCGCCTTTTTGCATATTGTCGATGAAGTGCCCGCTGGCAGACAGCGCTGGCGCCGCAATGAGCACTTCGTCAACAGTCAGGAGACCAGTGATGTCCACGTCGGACCAGAGACCACGGCCAGGCAGCGAATCCACTCTCGCACAGCCATCGACCGGTGTGTTCGAGCGCCTCTTCAAGCTCGGTGAACACAAGACCGACGCCCGCACCGAAATTCTCGCGGGCGTGACCACTTTTCTTACCATGGCGTACATCATCTTCGTCAACCCGAGCATCCTTGGCGATGCCGGTGTGCCGAAAGATGCAGTGTTCGTGGCCACGTGCCTGGCTGCTGCCATCGGCACGTTGATCATGGGGTTCTACGCGAACTATCCGATCGCGATGGCGCCTGGCATGGGGCTGAACGCCTACTTTGCCTACACCGTCGTCAAAGGCATGGGCTTGCCGTGGGAAGCCGCGCTTGGCGCGGTCTTTATTTCAGGCTGCCTCTTCTTGCTGGTGACGCTGTTTCGTGTGCGCGAGATGATCGTCAACGGGATTCCGCACGCGCTGCGCGTAGCGATCACCGCCGGCATCGGCCTGTTCCTCGCAATCGTCGCGCTGAAGAATGCGGGCATCATCACCGCCAGCCCGGCCACCCTTGTCACCATCGGCGACCTGCACCAGACGTCCGCGATCCTGGCGGTGATTGGCTTCTTCGCCATCGTCGCGCTGGACCATCTCAAGGTGAAAGGTGCCATCCTGATCGGCATTCTCGGCACCACGATCCTGAGTTTCGTTTTCGGTGGGAACACGTTCCACGGCGTATTTTCCGCGCCGCCGTCCATCGCCCCCACGCTGTTCAAGCTTGATATTTCCGCTGCGCTGTCGATCGGCATCGTCAATGTCGTGCTGGTGTTCTTCCTGGTGGAGCTGTTCGATGCCACTGGCACGCTGATGGGCGTGGCCAATCGCGCCGGGCTGCTGAAGGCAGGTCGGATGGACCGTCTGAACAAGGCGTTGATGGCGGACAGCACTGCGATCATGGCTGGCTCGTTGCTCGGCACGTCGTCTACCACGGCCTATATCGAAAGCGCTTCGGGCGTGCAGGCCGGCGGCCGCACGGGCCTGACAGCGGTAACCGTGGCGGTATTGTTCCTGGCGTGCCTGTTCATTGCGCCGCTGGCTGGCACCGTTCCCGCCTATGCAACGGCGCCCGCGCTGCTCTATGTCTCCTGCCTGATGCTGCGCGAACTGGTCGATGTGGACTGGAGCGACGCGACCGAGGTCGTGCCCGCGGTGCTGACGGCGCTTGGCATGCCGTTCACGTACTCGGTGGCCAATGGCGTGGCGTTCGGTTTCATCGCCTACGCCGGCCTCAAGCTCCTGACCGGCCGTGCGCGCGAGGTGCCGGTGATGGCATGGGTCATCGCGGCCGTCTTCCTGTTCAAGTTCTACTACCTGCCGGGGCACTGAGCACGGCGGCTTAGCCATTTGCAGGGAAAACAGGGCGGCCTCGGCCGTCCTTTTTCTTTCCGTGAGCGTTGTAACGTCATCGTCAAAATGAAAACGATGACATTCGGCGGAAGCAAATGCTGCAGTGCGTACCTATTTCTGCGTATGAAACGCGAGGTTCCGACGCCAACCGTACCCGTTTCTGCGATGAATGTGAGTGCTTATTTACCTTGCGGCCTCCACATAAAGCCGCGTACACGCCTCATACAAAAGTATGAGAGTAGGAGGAAGGGGACTACGCCGGGCTGGACAAAAGAGGACAAATGCACTGAACTATAGGCGTGGCAAAAATTTGAGGGCGCAAGAGCGCCCTTTCTTGACTCCGGGTTTCGGAGGACGCCGGCGATGACCGGCAAGCGTTTCCGACAAAGCGCCAGGTCCGGCAAGTTTCAGCCAATACAAGGACCGGCCGACAATGAGACCGTTCGCTTTTGCGCCAACGGCTTCGCCACCACGAAATAAAGAGCGCGCGAACCAGATACGCGTCATATAAAGACAGATCCAATCCAGAACAGAGATAGTGGTAACAAGCGAACGTGTAGTGCCGGGGGATGTTGTGCAACGGGGAACAGATCATGACCGCAGGAGAAATCCGGCGTCCCGCCATCGGGCCCATCAGCGAATCCGCCAAGCCGTCCGCCCACCGTGCGTGGACTGTCCTGGGTGAATCGTCAGCAGGCATCGCGCTGTCAGACTGGCACGAGGATTACGCCATTGCCGAAGTCGCCGCCGTGCTTGCCGATGACCAGGAAATATCGCCGCGCACCCGCGCCGCGGTAGAGGCGCTACTGCACCGGCACCGCCTGCTGGCCGAAGAGCTTTCGCGACAGCGAAAGCTGCTCCAGGAATGGATTCTCAGCCAGCAGACCTACAAGACGCTGTACTTCCAGTACTCCGGCCAGTCGCCCGACGCACCGAACATCGAACTGATGCTCGAAAAGGACATGGTGCGCCGACGAATCCGCGACCAGCTGAGCGCCGGACGCGACGATGTCAGCGTCGCGGAAGAACCCCCACACAGTTTGTCCAGACCGTGATTCCCACGTTGCGCGCGGCACCGACCGCGCAGCCAGCGGACCCCGAACGGGCCATGCGGCTCGCCGCCACACCTGCGGGCTCGGGTTCCGCCACTAACAAGAAGTTCAACGTCCGGGAGAACGTCATGGACCGACTGTGCAAGGCGCCGACACGGACCGCACAGATCGTGCTCGTGTCGCGCTATGAAGATTTTGGATTTAACGCGAACCAGTTTGGCTCCGGATGGGAAATCCGCCGGGTGCAGCAGGTTCGCGACCTCGAGCGCCTGGTGCGTGCGAGTTCGCCCATGGCTGGCGTGCTCGACCTGCAGACGCCTTACACCGATGCCGAGCTGAGCCAGCTCGAACAGGCGCTGCAGCACCTGCACGTGATGTGGGTCGCGATTACATCCACGGCGATGCTGGAGGACGAGCGTATCCGTCGTCTGATCCGGGACTATTGTGTCGACTATGTACGCACGCCATTCTCGTTCGACGAGTTGCTTTACACGCTCAAGCACGCGCATGGCATGGCCTGTCTGCACGGCGCTCGCTCGCCCGAACTGGTGGCGCGCGGGCCGATGATCGGAGAATGCGCGCCCATGCGCAACATGTTCCGCTCGCTGGCGAAGGTCGCGCACAACGACGCGCCGGTGTTCATCTCCGGCGAATCGGGCACGGGCAAGGAACTCGCGGCCCAGGCCATCCACGAAGCATCGAGCCGCCGCAAGGGGCCGTTCGTGGCGATCAACTGCGGCGCGATTCCATCGCACCTCGTGCAATCGGAACTGTTCGGCTACGAGAAGGGCGCGTTCACCGGCGCGAACCAGCGCAAGATCGGCTGGATCGAGCAGGCCCAGGGCGGCACGCTGTTCCTCGATGAAATCGGTGACCTGCCGCTGGAAAGCCAGGTTGCCCTGCTGCGATTCCTGCAGCAAGGCATGATCACGCGCCTGGGCGGGCACCAGTCGATTCCGCTCGACCTGCGCATCATCTCCGCCACGCACGTGGACCTTGTAGCGGCACAAAGCGACGGCCGGTTCCGCTCCGATCTGTTCCACCGGCTCTGCGTGCTGACACTGACCATTCCGCCGCTGCGCGAGCGTGGCGAGGACATCCTGCTACTCGCGAATACGGTGCTGGCAGAACACGGCCACGAGGCGCACCGGCGTATCCGTGGCTTTTCCACCTGCGCGACGCAGGCCATGATGCAGTACATGTGGCCGGGCAATGTGCGCGAACTGATCAACCGCGTGCGTCGCGCCATCGTGATGACCGACAACCGGAAAATCACGGCCGAGGATCTGCAATTGCACGGTGGGGTGGAGGTGCCACGCAAGACGCTGGACGCGATTCGCGAGGAGGCAGAACGCGAGGCGATCCGCTCCGTCATGGCCAGCCATGGCTTTCACGTGGTGCCGGCAGCGCGCGAACTCAACGTGTCGCGCGTGACGCTATACCGGTTGATGCACAAACACAACATCCGTATCGACACGCAGCCCAGCGCGTCCGCGGAGTAGCGACCTCGACACAGGAAGTGCAGAAACAGCACGTGCAGAAAGTGCCAAGGGAGACCCGGCGACGTCCGCTCGCCAGGTCTCCTTTGTCCTGCCGCCCGGACAGCGGTGGCAGGCTAGCGCGGCTTGGCCCGCGCAATGCCGAACGATTCCTCTTCCCGGAGTGATCAGCTCATGCTGATCTTGCCGCGCCGTCCGCGCGGCGGCGTGGTGCCATCGTGGTTGCGATCGGGCAGCACCTCGTGCGGATCGATCGCGTTATCGCGAGCCTGCCGCTCATCGGATTTCGCCGGCTGGTCCGGCTTGAAGCGCACGTCTCCCCAGGCCCAGCCGAAGGTGCGTACATAGGTGTCGTTGCTGACGGCCGCATGGCTGTTCAAGTTCATGTCGTCGGGCCGGTCGAAGTATGCGTAGTTGCCTGCCAGGGCCGGCGTCGCAATGCTCGAGAGCAAGGCCAGCGCGAGGGCGGCAAGGACTCTTGCGTGCATGGGTGGCTCCCTCCCTCACTAAAAAAGGTGCCCGCCGGGGGACGGAGCACGTAAACCGGTGTAGATCCGCGCGCGACAAAAAGCAACGACCAATCACCCGCCCGCGCGAGAAAGAGGCCCGTCAGTAACCGGGCGGCCCGCTGCGGGATCGGCTGGCGCAGGCAGCCACGCCACAGCCGGCGGCCGCGCAATAGGACGTGGCGGGCCGTCTGGGCGCTCGCGGCGACGGAAGCAGGGGCGGCGACAGCAGATCCTGGACGCTTGGCGCGGGGCCCGCTAGTCGATAGGCGCGTCTGCGCGCCGTCATGCGCGCTGGTGGATGACGCATGGCTGTTTCCTCTCCCGGGGTTACTTTCGTATTGTTGTCACTGGCTCGTGTTCTTCTGGCACTGACTCTCCAGAGCGACAAGCGTGCCAATGTCATGCTTTCTCTTGTGCCGCAAGGCCTGCAGGCCGTTGACGTGCCAAGCGTTCCCGGCGGGATGGCATGCTTCGATGCCATTCGGTTTCGCGGCTGTAACCGAAGGCGTGAAAGTCCGCTGCTAGCGCGTGCACGCGCGCAACAAGCTGGCAAACCGTGGGCGCGTCAGCGGGCTGGCCTGGTCGGCGGCCCGGGTCGGATTCGGGGGGGAAACGGAAGATGTGCGGTGGATTAACGGCCTGCGCATCCACTGGAAGGGCGGCCATGCGAGTCCACGCCACGGGGTGAGCGGTTGGACGTCCACATGGCATGTCAGTCTTATCAGACAACGATGCCTGTGCACCTTGTTGCAACGCTGAAACAGGCGGTCAGGCGATCCGCTGCCGCAGAAATGGGTACGCTCGGTGCTGGCCGAACCTGACCGTACCACGCTCGGTGCGGTGTTCTAGCGGGGCGTGCCAGACGGTGACGATGCGCTGGTGCCTGCGGCCTGCGATCCGTTGCTGGAGATGGGTTTGGGGCCCGGCCCCGGCGCCTGATTCCGATCGCATCCTGCAAGCGCGCCCAGGCAGAACGTCAGGCAGAGCGTCAGCCCGATGCTGCGCACAACAGGGGACCGGCCAAGCATGGTGCGAATCACGATTGCCTCCTGATATCCCGGCGAGTGGATGGCCCGGCCGGTTGTTGTGCCTTGATCTACTCTAGCAGGCGTGTCCGCGCGGCGCTTGACCGCGCGCACTATGATGAACTCAAGCCCGGGCGCCGATAACGGCGGTCGTATTCATCGTGGCGCGGCCGCACGACTTTGACGGTGCCGATCCCTGCACTTATGCTTGGCGAAGTTACCCAAGGATGAACGCCATGCCCCCTGAACACGCCCCAAACAACCCGGAGCACGCTTCCTCGCAACGGGCGCCCAGGCGCTGGCTTCCAGACCGGCACACCGGCGGGCGCACCGTGCGCGTGGTGTCGGCCTCGATCAATTCGTGGCTGGACCATCGCGCCGCCAGCAAGGGCGCGGCGCTGTCCTTCTACATGCTGTTCTCGCTGGCGCCTATCCTGGTGCTGGTCATCTCCATCGCCGGACTGTTCTTCGGTGCCGAGGCGGCGCGCGGTGAGATTTTCGCGCAGATTCAGGATCTGGTCGGTGCCAAGGGCGCCGCCGCGATCGAGGGCATTCTGGCCGCCACGCATCGCGCCGGCGGCAGCGGCGTGGCGGCAATCATTGCCACCGGCATCCTGTTCGTCGGCGCCACCAGTGCGTTCGCCGAGCTCAAGAGCAGCCTGGACGACATCTGGCATGCGCCGCCGCCGGCCGGCGCTGGCTGGCAGAAGCTGCTGCGGGCCCGGCTGCTGTCGTTCAGCATCGTTCTGGTTCTGGCTTTCATGTTGCTGGTGTCGCTGATCGTGAATGCCGCGCTGGCCGTGATCGACCGTTTCTGGGGGCAGCTCTGGACGGCCACATGGTTCGCGCCGGTGGCTGAAGGCATCTCGACGCTGTTTTCGTTCGCCGTCGTTACCGCGCTGTTCGCGGTGATCTTCAAGATGCTGCCGAATGCGCGCATCGCGTGGCGCGACGTGATGATGGGCTCCGTCATCACGGCCCTGTTGTTTGCCGTGGGCAAGCGCCTGATCGGCCTGTACCTGGGCAACAGTGCGGTGGCATCGTCGTACGGGGCAGCCGGATCGGTCGTGGCGCTGATGCTCTGGATCTATTATTCGGCACAAATCTTCTTCTTCGGTGCCGAGCTGACGCGCCAATACGCACTGCAATTCGGTAGTCTGCGCGGTCATGATCCCGCGCAGGAGCGCGAAACGGTAAAATAGCGCCCCTGTCCGCCCTCGGGCCAGCCGCGCCCCGGCGCCGCTGCGCCGTTCGGGCCTTTGCCATCACCAGATATCACCTGCCAGGTTCCCCCAGCCGTGAGTTCGCTCGTTTCCGAAATTGCGCGTCGGCGCACATTTGCCATCATCTCCCACCCGGACGCGGGTAAGACCACACTGACCGAGAAGCTGCTCTGGTTCGGCGGCGCAATTCAGGTGGCCGGCGAGGTGCGCGCGCGCAAGGCCGATCGCCACGCCACCTCGGACTGGATGGAACTGGAAAAGCAGCGAGGCATCTCGGTGACGTCGTCGGTGATGCAGTTCCCGTATCAGGCGCGTCCGGAGTTGCCCGAGAACATCGTGAACCTGCTCGACACCCCGGGCCACGAGGACTTCTCCGAAGACACGTACCGCACGCTGACCGCCGTGGATTCGGCCGTGATGGTGATCGACTCGGTCAACGGCGTGGAAGCGCAGACGATCAAGTTGCTCAACGTCTGCCGTTTGCGCGCCACGCCGATCCTCACGTTCATCAACAAGCTGGACCGAGAAGGCCGCTCGCCGATCGAACTGCTCGATGAAATCGAGGACGTGCTCCAGATTCAGTGCGCGCCGATGACCTGGCCGATCGGCATGGGCAAGGCGTTCCGTGGCGTGTATCACCTGATCGACGACAAGGTGCAGCTGTTCGACCCGAAGGGAGAGAAGGGCACGGCGGCAATCATCGACGGCATCGACAACCCGGAACTCGACCGCATCCTGGGCTCGCAGGCCGAGGAGCTTCGCATCGAGGTGGAACTGGTGCGCGGCGCGTCGCACACGTTCGACAAGGAAGCGTTCCTGGCCGGCAAGCAGTCGCCGGTCTACTTCGGCTCGGCCATTAACAACTTCGGCGTGCAGTCGCTGCTCGACGCGCTGTGCGAGCTGTCGCCCCCGCCGCTGGCGCGCCAGACCGAAAGCCGCACCGTGGAGCCCGAGGAGGCCAAGTTCACCGGCTTCGTGTTCAAGATCCAGGCGAACATGGACCCGCGTCACCGCGACCGCATTGCGTTCGTGCGCGTCTGCTCGGGCCGTTTCGATCGCGGCATGAAGCTGCTGCACGTGTCGCAGGGCAAGACTGTCGCGATCAACAACGCCATCACCTTCATGGCGCAGGACCGTAACACGACTGAGGAAGCCTTCGCGGGCGACATCATCGGCGTGCCGAACCACGGCACGATCCGTCTCGGCGACGTGTTCACGGAAGGCGAGCCGCTGCGTTTCACGGGCATCCCGTCGTTCGCGCCCGAGTTCTTCCGCCGCGCGCGACTGAACAACCCGCTCAAGGTCAAGCAGCTGCAGAAGGGTTTGCAGCAGCTTGCCGAAGAAGGCGCGACGCAGATGTTCCGTCCGCTGGCTTCGAACGATCTGGTGTTGGGTGCGGTCGGCATGCTGCAGTTCGATGTGGTGGCGCACCGCCTGGAGCACGAGTACGGTGTGGACGCGATCTTTGAATCGCACGAATGCGCCACGGCACGCTGGCTGAAGGGCGATCCGGCCGAAATCGAGAAGCTGATCGACAAGGCCGGGCACAATGTCGCGCTCGACGGTGCGGGTGACCATGTCTACCTTGCCCCGAGCATGGTCAACCTGCGCTTGACGCAGGAGCGCTTCCCGAACATCCGGTTCCTGGAAACGCGCGAGATCGCCTGATCCCCAGCGTAGTTCGACAACGGAAACGGCCCGCAGATGCGGGCCGTTTCCGTTGGTGCGTGCGGCGTGACCCGTCAGTACGCCAGCGATGCCTGGATATAGAACGTGCGTGGCATGCCAACGTACATGCCGCCGTTGTTGTCGACGGAACGCGTGAAGTAGCGGCGATCGAACAGGTTCTTGATGCCGACTGCCAGCTTCAGGTTCTGCGCGGCCTTGCCGAAATCGTAGCCCATGCGCATGTTCAGCAGCGCATAACCGGGAATGTCGCCAAGCGAGCCATTCGCCGATTGCTGCGTCTGGTACACAGGGTTTTTCTTGGCCGGGTCGCCTGGCGAGTGTTGCTTCGACTGCGCGTAGCCATCGACGTTGATGGACCACCGGTCACGCGCGTAGCGCATCCCCAGCGTAGCCAGGTGGCGCGAATAGAAGGGCAGGTCGCGGCCAGCGAACGCGCCTTGCTGGTAGGTGGCATCCGTGAACGTGTACGTGGCGTAGGCGGTCAGGCCGGCCAGCGTCTTCGTCAGCGAGCCGAAGTCGAAGCGCAGCGCAGATTCGATACCGCGGTGCTTCGTCGCACCAAGGTTCGTCCATGCATCCTGCAGGCCGTTCCGGCCGGCACGCAGCTGCAGTTCGTCATCGAAGTTGATGTTGAACAGCGTCAGCTCACCGCCCCAGCCGTTCACATCATGAAAGTGCGTGCCGATTTCATAGGTCTTCGCCTTCTCGGGCGTCAGACCGTTAGTGGTGCGGTTGATCTGCGAGTACTGGACGGGCCCGAACGAAACGCCCGCATTGGCGAAGGCGGTCCAGTTGTCGGTGACGTGGTACATCATCGAGACCGACGGCAGCGGCTCGTTCGCCGAGTTGTCGGTTCGCTTGCCGATCATGTTGTCCGTGATGTTCGAGCGGATGAACTCGTAGCGCAGGCCCGGTGTGATCGTCCACTTGCCCCAGTTGATGGTGTCGTCGATGTAGATCGCGTTGGCAGTGGTGCTGCCGTCGCTGGACTGGTACAGGTTGCCAGGCAGGTTGGGCGCGTACACGCTGCCCGGCGTGTAGAAGGCCGTGCGTGTTGTCCGTTCGGAACTGGCCTCGCGCAGAAAGCGATAGCCGACGCTAACCTCGTTGCTGACGCTGCCGGTGCGAAACAGCTGCGAGTAGCGCGGCTCGATCGCGAACACGTGATAGCCGCGCGGCGATTTGGTCAGCAGCGTCCGGCCGCCGTTTTGCCGCTCGAGTGTGCTGCCGCGGAAGCTGTCGGTGTAGTACGTCAGGACTTCGAACTTGCGGTTGTTGTCGTTGTGCGCGTACTTGAGCGAGAAGTCCGTACGGCGGCCCGTGAAATCGTCATACGGGCGCGTGGACTGGAACGGGTTGGCCGCGAATTGCTCCGGCGTGAGGCCTCCCGGCATTCCGGCGTGCGCTTCGTAGTAGTGGAAGGCGGCCGAGAGCTCATCGGTCTTGGAGATCCGGTAGGCGCCCTTGAGCATCAGGTCGTCGATATCGACGTTGTCATTGCTCTCGCGGTAGCCATTGCCATGCACGCCCGAGTAGAGCAGGGCGCCACCGAGGCCGTTGTCGTTGGTGCCGCCGATGAAGGCGGTGGGGTTGGCCTTGGCATTGCCACCGTGGCTGTAGATGTCAGTGGAGATCGACGCGTCTGCCGCGAAGATCTGCGGGATCGGGCGCGTCACGAAGTTGATGATGCCGCCCACGTTCTGCGGCCCGTATCGCACTGAACCCGCGCCACGCACCACGTCGACTGCCGCGAGGTTGCCCAGCGACGTAGGAGCCATTGACAGTTGCGGCTGTCCATAAGGCGCCGCGGCCACAGGCACGCCATCCATCAGGATCGTCGAACGTGGGGAGAGCCGCGAGGTCAGCCCGCGCACGCCCACGTTCAGCGAGATATCGCTGCCGCCCGTGCCATTGTTGTCCTGCACTTGCACGCCGGGCACGCGTTTCAGCACGTCGCGCACGTTATTGGCGCCCGTCTCGACAATGGCCTTCCGGTCGACGATGGTCCGTGCACCGGGATGCTCCAGCACCTTTTCCTCGCTGGGGGCCTCGAGCCAGTTGCCCACCACAGTCACGGTGTTGAGCGTGGTCTCTTTGGCCGGGGTGGCGGCCGGGGCGGTCTGGGAGCGGGAGGCGAGAGGAAGGGCGAGCAGGGCGACGCCGGTGGCGCAAAGGGTCAGGCGAAAAGCTGGCAGCACAGTGAACATCCGAGGTAGGTAAATGCAAGGGCCTGATGGTGCGCAGCGCGTCGCGAAACGCGCGCACTGCGTCATAAGGCCTTTAAGTTTCAAATGGGAATGATTTGCAATTACACTGCCAACGGCGAATGTTGTCGAAGATGTATCGTGATTGGATCAATGTTGATACACATAAAATCGCAGGCGGCCCGGCTTGCCCCCGATGTCGCTCGACATGGTTTGTCGCGCTAACCGCCTGCGTTGCCAATCTGGTGCTCGGGAACCGTCAGTACGCCAGTGACGCCTGCAAGTAGACCGTGCGGGGCATACCCACGTACATGCCCAGGTTGTTGTCGTTGGAGCGCGTGTAATAGCGGCGATCGAAGATGTTCTTGATGCCAAGCGCCAGCTTCAGGTTCTGCGCGGTCTTGCCGAAGTCGTAGCCCACGCGCACGTTCATCAGCGCATAGCCGGGGATGTCGCCGAGTGCGCCGTCTGCCGATTCCTGGGTTTGATACACGGTCGATTGCGCCGGATTGCCTGGTGAGCGTTGTTTCGACTGCGCGAAGCCGTCCACATTGAAAGCCCAGCGGTTGCGCACGTATCGCATTCCCAGCGTGGCCACATGGCGCGAATAGAAGGGGAGATCGCGTCCAGCGAATGCGCCTTGCTGGTAGGTGGCGTCCGTGAACGTGTAGGTGGCAAAGGCGGTCAGGCCGGCCAGCGTCTTCGTCAGCGATCCGAAGTCGAAGCGCAGGCCCGATTCGAAGCCGCGATGGGTGGTGGCGCCGAGGTTCGTCCACGCATCGAGCGCGCCGCCGCGGCCCCCCTGAAGCTGCAGTTCGTCATCGAAGTTGATATTGAATAGCGTTAGCTCCCCGCCCCAGCCGTTGATGCCATCGAAGTGCGTCCCGATTTCATAGGTCTTCGCTTTCTCGGGCTTCAGACCGTTTGTGGTCGACGCGATCTGGAAGTACTGAAGCGGGCCGAACGATACGCCCGCGTTGGCAAACGCCGTCCATTTGTCGCTGAGGTGGTAGAGCACGGACAGCGATGGCAGCGGTTCGTCGGCCGATACGTCCTGCCTGACGCCAGTGAACTGGTCAGTCAGGTTCGTGCGGATGAATTCGTAGCGCAGGCCCGGCGTGATGGTCCAGTTGCCGGCATTGATCGTATCGTCGACGTAGAACGCATTGGCCGTAGTGCCGCCCGTGCGCCACTGATACACGGGCGCCGACAGATCCGGCGCATAGACGCTGCCCGGGGCGTAGAAGGCGGTACGCGTGGCTTTTTCCTCGCTGCCCTCGCGCAGGTAACGGTAGCCGACGCTGATCTCGTTGCTGACGCGCCCGGTACGGAACAACTGCGAGTAGCGGGGCTCGATGGCGAACACATGGTAGTTCCGTGGCGAGGTGGTGAGGCGGAGCCTCTGTGGCGTGGTGTTTCTGCGAGGTTGTTCCAGCGTGCTCCCGCGGAAGCTGCTGGTGTAGTACATCAGCACTTCGAACTTGCGGCTGTTGTCGTTGTGCGCGTACTTGAAGGAGTAATCGGAGCGCCGGCCCGAGAAACTGTCGTACGGACGTGTGGACAGGAAGGGGTCGTCCGCGAACTGTTGCGGTGTCAGGCCGCCCGGTATACCGGCGTGTGCGTCGTAGTAGTGGAACGCAGCCGAGAGTTCGTCGGTCTTGGAGATCCGGTAGGCGCCCTTGAGCATCAGGTCGTCGATATCGACGTTGTCATTGCTCTCGCGATAGCCGCTGCCGTGCACACCCGAGTAGAGCAGGGCGCCACCGAGGCCATTGTCATTGGTGCCGCCGATAAAGGCTGTGGGGTTGGCCTTGATGTTGCTGCCATGGCTGTAGATGTCGGTGGAGATCGACGCATCGGCCGCGAAGGTCTTGGGGATCGCCCGTGTCACGAAGCTGATGATGCCGCCGACGTTCTGCGGACCGTATCGCACCGAACCCGCGCCACGGACCACGTCCACCGCTTCCAGATTGCCCAGGGACAGCGGCGCCATGGACAGTTGCGGCTGCCCGTAGGGCGCCACGGCCACCGGCACGCCATCCATCAGGATCGTCGAACGGGGGGAGAGCCGTGACGTCAGCCCGCGCACGCCCACGTTCAACGAGATATCGCTGCCGCCTGTGCCGTTGTTGTCCCGTACCTGGACACCCGGCACCTGACGCAGCACGTCGCGCACATTGTTGGCCCCTGTCTCGGCGATGGCTTCCCGGTCGATGATGGTCCGGGCGCCGGGGTGCTCGAGGACCTTTTCCTCATTAGGGGCCTCGAGCCAGTTGCCCACCACGGTCACGGTCTTGAGTGTGGCTTCGTTGCCCGCGCTCGCGGCTGGTGGGGTTTGGGATCGGGAGGAGAGGGGGAGGGTGAGAAGCGCGACGCCGGTCGCGCAGAAGGCAAGGCGGAATGCTGGCAGCACAATGGATATCCGGGAAGCATTGACATGTGCCCGGTGCGACATTGGCGCGGCAAAAAGCGAGCCATAAGGCACAAGGCTGGCCGAGTATAAATGCGAATGGTTCGCATTTACTTTGTGCTTTCTCAAGTTCCCGCCCGAAGGCACTACATCAATGCATCAACTTTGATACATGAAAGCGCCAGCACTTCCCGACCGCCTCGTTTAGAATCACCACCTTTGTGTCCAAGTGCACGCATTCGTGCGCTTCCCGCCTCGCAGCACCCTCAATGTGCTGCTGAAGCATCTCCGAAGCACTCCTTCGAGTGCCGATACACCCCATGTCCACCGCCTCCGCGCAAGCGGCCGACGAGCCGCAAACTGTCTTTCGTGATCCTGCTTTCCGGCATTTCTGGTTCGCCCGGCTTTGCACCACCATCGCCTATCAAATCTTCACTGTCGCTGTCGGCTGGCAGATGTATGACCTGACGCGCGATCCGTTCATGCTCGGCATGGTCGGGCTGGTGCAGTTCCTGCCGTCGATCGTCCTGCTGCTGATGTCGGGTCATGTGGCCGACCGGTTCGATCGCCGCATCGTGGTGCGTACCTGTCAGGTGCTGGAAGCACTGATCGCGGCATCGATGGCCGCGGCGAGTTTCTCGGGCTGGGTCACGAGCGAGCACATCTTCCTGTTCGTTGCCGCGATCGGCGGCTGCCGCGCCTTTGAAACCCCCACGCTCCAGGCGTTGCTGCCCAGCGTGGTGACGTCACGCCAGTTGCCACGCGCGGTGGCGTTGTCGAGTTCGGCGGGGCAGACCGCGATCATCATCGGGCCGGCGCTGGGCGGCTTTGCCTACGTAGCGGGGCCCGGCGTGGTCTATTCGATCAGCGCCGCGCTGTTCGCGGTTGCCGCGATCCTGGTCACCACGCTGAAGCTCCGGCAGGCCGCGCAGCGGATGACCGCGCAGGCCAGCCTCAAGACGCTGTTCGCCGGGTTCGCCTATATCCGAAGCCATCAGGTGCTGCTGGGCGCGGTGTCGCTGGACCTGTTCGCGGTACTGCTCGGCGGCGCCACGGCGCTGCTACCGATCTACGCGCGCGACATCCTGCATACCGGTCCGTGGGGTCTTGGCCTGCTGCGCTCGGCGCCCGCGATCGGTGCGTTGACCACCGCGCTCTGGCTGGCCCGCAACCCGCTCAACCGTCGCGTCGGACGCGTGATGTTCACGGCCGTGGCGATCTTTGGTCTGGCGACGATGGTGTTCGGCGTCTCCAAATGGCTGCCGCTGTCGATGGCGGCCCTCGTGGTGCTCGGTGCGTCAGACATGATCAGCGTCGTGGTGCGCCAGACGCTGGTACAGCTCGACACCCCCGATGACATGCGCGGACGCGTGGGCGCGGTGAATTCGGTGTTCATCGGCGCTTCCAACCAGCTTGGCGAATTCGAATCCGGGGTGACCGCCGCGCTGCTCGGGCCGGTTGGCGCGGTCCTGCTGGGTGGTGTCGGCACGCTGATCGTGGTGGTGGCGTGGATGCGCCTGTTCCCGAACCTCACTGAGCGTGATCGCCTGCACGACCATCATCCGGCCAAGGCAAGCTGAGCGGCATGGCCGCTCGCCGGCAGAAAAGCGTACCCGTTTCTGCGCGCCGGTGATCGCGCTATAGTCGCACGATGTCCGTCCCCTCCACACCCCTCCATGACAACGCGGTGTTCTCCGCGCTCACGCAATCGCGTGCGTCGCTGGAGCGTGCCTGCGCGCTGGGTGACGGGTTTGGCCTCGCGCTCTGGCGCAACCGGATGGACGACACCGCGTATGCGCGGCCCGGCCATCACACGATGTCGGTCTATCTCGAGGGCGGCTTCTCGACGTACCGGCGCGACGCACCCGACCGCAAGGGCGCGCCCGACCGCCTGTGCCTGCTGCCTGCCGACCATGAGTCTCGCTGGCACGTCGGCGGCACGCAGCGCTTCATGCATCTCTACTTCCAGCCCGAGCATCTGGCCTGGCACTGCGTGCGTGTGCTGGACATGGAGCCACGCGCGCTGCAGTTGCAGGACCGCCTGTTTGCCGAAGACGATGCGCTGGTGGCGCTGACCCGCCACATGGTTGCGCTCGACTGGGAAGCGCCCGACATGCGCATGGCCGCCAATGCGATGGCGCACGAAGCAGTGACGCGGATGCTGCTGTCGCACGGCACCCGCCAGCCTTCGGTCGACTGGCGCGGCGGTCTTTCCGTGGCTGCGCGTCGGCGTGTAACGGAGTGGGTTCACGCCCATCCGGCCGCCAATCCCACGCTCGGAGACTTGGCCGCGCTGGCGGATCTGTCCGAGTACCACTTCGCCCGCATGTTCCGAATTTCATTCGGAATGCCCGCGCATGTCTGGATCATGCGCGCGCGGCTGTCACGGGCGTGCGGGCTGCTGGGCGACCGGCGGCTCTCGTTACAACAGGTAGCCGACCAGGCTGGCTTTGCCTCCGCCAGCCATTTCAATAACAGGTTCCGCGCCGCCTATGGGGTGACGCCGGGACAAGCGCGTGCGTCTGGAATGGGCGCACTACCGTCTATTTCGGCCTCTCGGGCATCGTAAGGCGCACATTTAGACCGTTTCGCTGCACTGCGTCACGCAGAAATGGGTACGCTTTTGCTGAAGACCGATCCGGAACGTCTCGGTCCGACGGGTGTCTACGAGCTTTGCCCTGAAAGGAAGGAGCCGACGGATGGACCTGAAATTCATTGATCCCGCCAAAGTCGAGGCCACCTGGACCTATCTCGCGCAATTCGCGGTTAGCCAGGGGCTGAACCTGCTGGCCGCGCTGGCGATTCTGGTTACCGGGTGGTGGTTGTCCAGCCGCGTCAGCCGGGCGTTGACGCGGGCGCTGCAGCGCACGTACATCGACGACACCCTGAGGCCGATGCTGACCGCGGTGGCGCAATGGATCATCCGGATCCTGACCATCGTGCTGGTGCTGTCGCAGTTTGGCGTGCAGACCGCCAGCATCATCGCGATGCTGGGTGCCGCCGGCCTGGCGATCGGGCTGGCGTTGCAGGGCACGCTGCAGAACATCGCGGCCGGCATCATGCTGGTGCTGCTGCGACCGTTCCGCGTCGGGCAGTACATCGACGCGCAGGGCGTGGCGGGCACGGTGCGCGAAACCGGCCTCTTCATGACCGAGCTGACGACGGCCGATGGCGTGTGCATGCGCGTGCCGAACGGCAAGATCTGGGGCAGCGCCATCACCAACTACAGCGAGAACCCGACGCGCCGCCTGGACATCGAGGCCATCGTCACGTTCGACAGCGACATTCAGGCGGGCCTCGATGCGCTCAAGGCCATGATGACCGAGGAGTCGCGCCTGCTGCCCGAGCCGAAGCCCGAAGTCATGGTGACCCGCTACACCGACCGGGGCATCACGCTGAACGCGCGCTACTGGACGAACAGCGGCGACTTCTGGAACGTCCAGTATGGCTTCTTCGGCCGGCTGCAACAGCGGCTGGAGGATGCCGGTTGCCGCCTGGCCGTACCCGTGCAAGAAGTACGCAGGCCAGAGAGCGGCGACGCCGCCCGGGCGTAACCCACACGCACGTAAAACGCGTGCAAGAAGCGCGCGAAAACCGTACGCAGAAACGGGTACGCTTTCGCGGCCGCCACCCCGGCGGCCGTCCCCCCAATTCCCTCAATGCTCTTCCGCGAACAGCGAGCACGCGCCGGCTTCGGCCGTGCTCACGTGCGCGCGAAAGCCGCCGAAGAGGTCGCGGCCCACGCCATGCCGATTGCGTGTCAGATCGGGCGTGTCCATGGGGCGGGACGCCCATTCTGCCTCGTCGACCCTGACCGTGAGCACGCCTGCGGGGGCATCCACGCGCACGATATCGCCCGTGCGGACCTTGCCGATCTCTCCGCCCGCATGCGCTTCGGGGCAGACGTGGATGGCAGCCGGTACTTTGCCCGATGCGCCCGACATGCGGCCATCCGTCACCAGCGCCACGTGGAAGCCGCGATCCTGCAGCAATGTCAGTGTCGGCGTGAGCTTGTGCAGCTCGGGCATCCCGCAAGCCGATGGGCCTTGCCACGGGAGCACGGCCACGAAGTCACGCTCCAGCTCGCCACGCTTGAAGGCAGCCAGCAGATCGTCCTGGCGATGGAACACGATGGCGGGTGCTTCCACGACCTGATGCTCGGGTTTGACGGCCGATGTCTTGATAACGCAGCGGCCGAGCTTGCCATCGAGCAGCTTGATACCGCCGTCGGGCGCGAACGGGCTGTCGGCGGTGCGCACGATGGTGTCGTCCAGGGACTTCACCGGGCCGTCAATCCAGCTCAGCTTGCCATCTCGCAGTACCGGCTCGCGCGTGTAATCGGCCAGACCGGTGCCGGCGATCGTATTGACGTCGTCATGGAGCAGCCCCAGCGACAGCAGCCCGCGTATCACCACCGGCAACCCGCCGGCCGCCTGGAACTGGTTCACGTCGGCCTTGCCGTTCGGGTACACACGCGCCAGCAAGGGCACAGCGGCGGACAGTTCGTCGAAATCGTCCCAGGTCAGCAGAATGCCGGCCACGCGGGCCATGGCGATCAGGTGCAGCGTGTGGTTGGTGGACCCACCCGTGGCCAGCAACCCGACGATACCGTTCACAAAGGCGCGTTCGTCCAGGACTTCGGCAATCGGCATGTAGCGCGTGCCGCCGTGAACGAGCCGCAGCGCCTGGCGCGCGGATTCGCGGGTCAGGGCCTCGCGGAGCGGCGTGTTCGGATTGATGAAGGCCGTGCCAGGCAGATGGAGGCCCATGATCTCCATGAGCATCTGGTTCGAATTGGCGGTGCCGTAGAACGTGCAGGTGCCCGGGCCGTGGTACGACCGTGTCTCGGCTTCCAGCAGTTCCTCGCGCCCGATCTTGCCTTCCGCGTAGAGCTGGCGGATATGCGCCTTTTCCTCATTGCCCATGCCGGTCGTCATCGGGCCACCCGGCACGAACACGGCGGGCAGGTGTCCGAACGACAGCGCGCCCATCACCAGGCCTGGCACGATCTTGTCGCACACGCCGAGGCAGAGCACGCCGTCGAACATCTGGTGCGATAGCGCGACCGCGGTGGCCATCGCGATCACGTCACGCGAGAACAGCGACAGGTCCATGCCGTCCTGGCCCTGCGTGACTCCATCGCACATGGCCGGCGTGCCACCGGCGAACTGCGCGGTACCGCCGGCGTCCAGAGCGGCTTCCTTGATCCACTGCGGAAAGGCGTTCAGCGGCTGGTGTGCGGACAGCATCTCGTTGTAGGCCGACACGATCGCGAGATTCGGCCGCTCCTGCGCCTTGAGCCGGATCTTCGCATCATCGGGCATCGCCGCCACGCCGTGTGCGAGATTGGTGCACGACAGGTTGGCGCGTTCGACCTTCTGGCCCGCCATGGCGCGGGTGCGCTCCAGGTAGGCCTGGCGGGTAGGGGCACTGCGGGCCACGATGCGGGCCGTGACCGCATCCAGTACGGGGTGGCGGGGCATGGAAGTCTCCTGTAGGGCGCTATCAGCGTAGTCGAAATTCATGGGCATCATCGGAATGCCGTCCGGATCGGCGACCTGCCCGTTTGCGAGGGCGTCTGCATGTGGGATTGAAGCGGCTCACGGTTGTTCCGCCACGGTGATCCGGGCCACGCAGAAACGGGTACGCTTTGGGTCCGATGTGCGGCGCGGGTCATGCTCGTGGCCACTTCCCCCTGCCCAAGCGGCGGCGAGTGACGTACCATGGCCGGAACCAATGCGCCGCGCGGCGGACTCAATAGTTGCCGGGGCGCCCCATCCCCCGCAAGGAGCCCAGGGTGAGCTTGCCCGATTTCGACATGGTGCTGTTCGGCGGCACCGGAGACCTGGCGCGGCGCAAGCTGCTGCCAGCCCTTTTCGACGCGCACCGCACGGGGTGTCTCCACCCGTCCTCGCGCATTCTCGCTACCGGAAGTCATCCGCACACCACCGAGCAATACAAGGCAATGCTCGAGGAAAGCGTGCGTCCTGGCCTCGAACATGCGCCACCCGAAGCGTGGACCTCGTTCATGGATCGTATCGGCTACGTGCAGGCCGACGCGCGCCAGCCGGCGCACTTCGACGCGCTGGCCGAGCAGGTGCTGGCCCGAAAGCCCGAAGTGGTCGTGTGCTATCTGGCCACGGCGCCACATATCTTCGTGCCGATCTGCGAGCAACTGGGGCGAACCGGCCTCAATGCGCCCAACGTGCGCGTGGTGCTCGAGAAGCCGCTCGGCCATGATCTCGACTCGTCGGAGGCGATCAACAACGCCGTGTCGCGGTATTTTGGCGAGGAACAGATCTACCGGATCGACCATTACCTGGGCAAGGAATCGGTCCAGAACCTGATGGCGATCCGCTTCGCCAACGCGCTGTTCGAGCCGCTGTGGCGGCGCGAGTGGGTGCAGGACGTGCAGATCACCATCGCCGAGGAACTGGGCGTGGAGACACGCGGTGATTTCTACGATCGTACCGGCGCGCTGCGAGACATGGTGCAGAACCACCTGGTGCAACTGCTGTGCATGGTGGCGATGGAACCGCCGGCCAGCCTGTCCGAAGACGCGATCCGCGACGAGAAGATCAAGATCCTCAAGGCGCTCAAGCCCATCCTGCCGCAGGACGTTGCCGAGAAGACCGTGCGCGGCCAGTATCGCGCCGGCGCCGTCGGCGGCAAGCCCGTGGTCAGCTACGTCGACGAGCAGGGTATCGCCGCCGACAGCACGACCGAGACCTTTGTTGCCATCAAGGCCGAAATCGCCAACTGGCGCTGGGAAGGGGTGCCGTTCTACCTGCGCACGGGCAAGCGGATGCAATCGCGCGTGGCCGAGATCGTGGTCCATTTCCGCGACGTGCCCCATGCGATCTTTCCTAGGCCGCTGACCCTGTCGCCGCAGAACCGGCTCGTGATACGGCTACAGCCCGAAGAGAGCATCCGCTTGTATTTCCTGGTCAAGCAACCGGGCGATACCGTGGAGCTGACGCCGACCTCGCTCGATCTCGACTTCGCCAACTCGTTCAAGATGCGCCGTGCGGGCGCATACGAGCGGCTGTTGCTCGACGTGATCCGCGGCAAGCTTGGCCTGTTCGTGCGACGCGACGAGCAGGTGCAGGCGTGGCGCTGGGTCGAGCCGATTCTGGATACGTGGGACCAGAGCACCGTGCCGCCCAAACCGTACACGGCGGGCACCTGGGGACCGGCGGCATCGTCGGCCCTGATGTCGCGCGACGGCGCGTTGTGGCACGAGGAGGCCTGACGCGCCACCGAAGGATCGGAAACATCGGAAACATCGGAAACATCGGATTCACCACGACACGCGAACCATAAGGAGTAGAAGGAGCAGCCCATGCGCCAATTCGAACATGCGACGCTGATGGACCAGGCTGAATCGCTGGCCATCTCGATCGGTCACGCGCTTGATCTCGCGATCAAGGCCAAAGGCTGGGCCGTGCTGGCCGTGTCGGGCGGCAAGTCGCCACAAGCCATGTTCGAGCGGCTGCGCTACCGCCCCGTTCGCTGGGAAGCCGTGACGGTCACGCTGGTCGACGAGCGCGCGGTACCGCCCGATGACGCCGACAGCAACGGAGCCATGGTGCGCAGCCACTTGCTGCGCGAAGGCGCGGGCGTGGCGGCCTGGGTGCCGTTGATCCGCGACGAGGCCGAGGCCGCGCATCCGCAAAGCGCGGTGGCGCGCCTGAATCAGGCCTTCCTGCAACCGGATGTGGTAGTGCTGGGCATGGGCGAAGATGGTCACACGGCCTCGCTGTTTCCGGATGCACCTGAGCTTCAGACCGCCCTGTCCGAACCGACTCCGGGCTACATCGTTACCCATCCGTCGGTCGCGCCCCATGCGCGCATCACGCTGAACCTGGCCGCGTTGCTGGCGGCGGACCGCATGTTCCTGGCGATCAGCGGCGAGAAGAAGGCTGCCGTGCTGGAGCAGGCGCTGAAGATGCCGACGCCCTCGTTGCCGGTCAGCGTCGTGCTGGCACGGCACCGCCACGGCGTTGATGTCTTCCGGGTTTAAGCCCATGACGGATCGCGCGATGTCCTATCCCCGGATTCTTGCCGACGTGGGCGGCACTAACGTGCGCTTTGCCATGGAGACAGCGCCGATGCGGATCGGCGAGATCACCGCATACAAGGTGGCCGAGCACGCCTCGCTCGAAGCCGCGATGCGGCTCTACATGCTCACGCATACCGGCGCGGCCCGGCCGCGTCACGCGGCCATCGGCTTGGCCAATCCGGTCACTGGTGACCAGGTCAAGCTGACCAACCACAACTGGGCGTTCTCGATCGAGGCCATGCGCCGCGCGCTCGATCTCGACACGCTGGTGGCCATCAACGACTTCACCTCGCTGGCGCTGGCGCTGCCGTATCTGCCCGACGCCAGTCTTGTACAGGTACGCGACGGCACGGCGGTGGCCACGGCGCCCCGGGCCTTGATCGGGCCCGGTACCGGCCTTGGCGTATCCGGCCTGATTCCCGCGCCGGGTGGCGCGGTGGCGCTGGCGGGCGAGGGCGGACACATCGAGATCATGCCGGTCACCGACGACGAGTGGATCGCCTGGCGCGCCGCCCACGATCAGTTTGGACGCGTGTCGGCGGAGCGGCTGCTGTCGGGTATGGGTCTCTCGCATATTCATGCTGCGCTGTCCGCAGAAATGGGTACGCCTCTGGAGGTGCCGCTGGCCCCGGCGCAGGTGACGGACGGCGCGATGCGCGCGGGCGACCCGATATGCCGCCGCGCTTTCGAGGCGTTCTGCGGGATGCTCGGCTCGGTTGCCGCCGATGTCGCGCTGGTGCTCGGCGCACGTGGTGGCGTCTATATCGGCGGTGGTATCGTTCCACGCTTTGTCGATGCCCTGCGGGCGTCGACGTTCGCGGAGCGCTTTGTCGCCAAGGGCCGCATGGGCAGTTTCCTTGCCGACGTGCCGGTGTACGTGATCACGGCAGAATATCCGGCGCTGCCGGGCCTGGCTCGCGCGCTGGCGGACCGGCTCGAAGCCGACGCGCGCCGCGCCGAGACCTCTCAATCCTGAAAGACGATGCGTGTATTGCTGGTAGAAGATGACGCCATGATCGGCGAAAGCGTGAAGGTGGCGCTGCGCCAGGAGGGTTTTACGGTCGACTGGGTGCGCGATGGCGATGCCGGGCTCGATGCCGCATCGGACCAGCACGGGCCCCGGGCCGACGGTGGCTACGACGTGGTGCTACTAGACCTGGGTTTGCCGCGCCGCCCTGGGCTCGACGTCCTGAAGACGCTACGGGCCCGCAACGTGCGCACGCCGGTGCTGATCCTGACCGCGCGCGACGCGGTGGCCGACCGCGTGGCCGGACTCAACGCTGGCGCCGACGACTACCTGATCAAGCCGTTCGATCTGCAGGAACTGGCGGCCCGTATGCACGCACTGGTGCGCCGTGCCGAGGGGCGCGCGGAACCGGTGCTCCGCTACGGCGACATCATGCTCAACCCCGCCACCCGCGAAGCCACCCAGGCCGGCGCGTCCGTCCGGCTGTCGGCGCGTGAATTCGCACTGCTGTCGGCGCTGATGGCTCGACCCGGCAAGGTGTGGTCGGTGCCGCAGCTTCAGGAGCGGTTGTATGGCTGGGATGACGAAGTCGGCAGCAATACGGTGGAGGTCTATATCCATGCGCTGCGCCGCAAGTTCGGCGCGGCGCTGATTCGCAATATCCGCGGGGTGGGCTATGTGATCCCCGCCGAAAGCGGCGCGGAACAAGACACCAAGGGCGGTCCCGAGGGAGCCATGCATTGATGCGCTCGATTCAACGTACGCTGCTTTGGTGGCTTGCGGCGGGGCTTGCCGTGGGGATCGCCGTGGCCACCGCGCTGATCTATGGGCAGGCGCGGCAGGAAGCCAACGCGCTGTTCGACTACCAGATGAAGCAACTGGCGGCCGCGTTGCCGAGCCAGTTTTCCGCGCCGGTGGCGCCGCCGTTCGATTCCGGCAGCCCGACGGGCGCCGACCTGCTGCACGCCGACGAGGACGTCGTGATCCATATTTGGGATGGCTCGGGGCGCAGCCTTTATCTGTCGCACTCGCATCCGGCATTGCCGCCGCAGGCGGAGCTGGGTTTCTCGAATGCGCAGACCAACTCTGGCGAGTGGCGCATCTACAGCGTGCAGCTCGGGCCGGCGGTTGTGCAGATCGCCCAGCCGATGAGCGCGCGTCGCACGCTGGCCGCGCATATGGCGCTGCGCACGGTGGCGCCGCTGCTGCTGCTGTTGCCGCTGCTTGGCTGGCTGGTGTGGCTGGCGGTGGGGCGTGGCCTGCGGCCGCTGCGCGAGATTGCCAGCGAGGTGAGCGCGCGCGATGCCAACACGCTCGCGCCTCTGTCCGTGCGCAATATGCCCGAGGAGATCGCGCCGTTATCCGATGCCTTGAATCAGTTGCTGGGGCGGCTGGCGCATGCCATCGACACGCAACGCGCGTTCGTGGCCGATGCCGCTCATGCGTTGCGCACGCCGTTGGCCGCGCTGCAGTTGCAGGCTCAACTCGTCGAACGGGCCGAAAGTGCCGAGGCCAGGCAGGAGGCCGTGGGCCAGCTACGGCAGGGGCTTGAGCGGTTGACCCACCTCGTGGCGCAGTTGCTCACGCTGGCGCGGCAGGAGCCAGGCGCCGTGCCGCCGCCACATGAACCGATCGACCTGCGTGAACTGGCCGTCGGCGTGGTGGCGGATATGTCCCAGGCCGCCATCAATCGCGATATCGACCTCGGTCTGGATGACAAGGCCGGGAGCCAGGCCACCGTGCGTGGCGATGCCGATGCCTTACGCATCCTGCTGACCAATCTGGTCGACAACGCGCTGCAATACATTCCGCGTGGCGGGCGCATCGATGTGCGGGTGAGCGAGGCCGCGGCGGGCGTGGAACTGGCCGTGATCGACAACGGCCCGGGTATTTCCGCCGCCGAGCGCGAGCGCGTGTTCGATCGCTTCTATCGCGTCCCAGATGCGCCCACCGGCGGAAGCGGGCTGGGTCTGGCCATCGTGGCCGAGATCGCGCAGTCGCACGGCGCGCGCGTCTTTCTGGAAGATGCGGCGCCTGGGCTGCGTGTGCGGGTGGTGTTTCCTGTGATCGCCTGATCTGATCGGCTGATCAGAGTACCGGCGCCACCAGCGGCTCGCCGGCGAAATGCCGCCGCGCATTCTCGACGAACTGGCTGACCGAAGCGAAGATTGCTTCGGGCGACCAGCCGGCCACATGCGGCGTCAGCACGACGTTGGGGCAATCGAACAGCTCGACGGGCGGTGCCGGCTCGCTCTCGTAGACATCGAGCCCCGCGCCGCCTAGTTCGCCTGCCCGCAGCGCGGCCGCCAGCGCCACCGTGTCTACCACGCTGCCACGCGCGATATTCACCAGATAGCCCGCCGGGCCCAGCGCGCGCAGCACGGGCGTGCCGACCATATGCCGCGTCTCGGTGCCGCCCGGCGTGGCGATGATCAGGTAGTCGGCCCATTCGGCCAGGGACATCACGCTGTCGAAGTAGCGATGCGGCACGTCCGTGCGCGCGCGGCGGTTGTGATAGCCGATCTCCAGATCGAACCCGAGACCGCGTTGCGCGATCCGTCGGCCGATCGTGCCCAGCCCGACGATGCCCATCCGCTTGCCTGACAAATTCGGGGCCAGCGGCAGCGCATTGCGCCAGATGCCTTCGCGCGTGGCGCGATCGTACGCGGGCACGCGGCGTACCGACGCCAGCAGCAACGCCATCGCATGGTCTGCCACGCAACTGTCATTGGTGCCGGCGCCGTTGCCGACGGCGATGCCGCGCTCGCGGCATTTGGCGGTGTCGATGTTCTCGTAGCCGGCACCCATCGCGCAGACCAGCTCCAGCGCGGGCATCGCGTCGATTTCTTCCGCGGTCAAGCCAATGCTGCCGATGGTCAGCACCGCGCGGAAGGTCTTGCCATGGGTAGCGACCTCGGTAGCGCGTTCGGCAGCAGTCGGCGCATAGCGAACGTCGTAGTGTTCGGCGATGAGGGCGAGGTGGGCAGGTTCGAGATGGTTGAGGATGAGCAGAGCGGGCTTCATGACTTCAGGACGTAACGGCAAGGCGAGGGAGAGACTGTTTCTGGATGTCGGCTTCAGCGGCCGAAGCGCCATTCTATGCCTGATGAGCGATGGCTGCCGGCCCTCGCCCACGCTCGCAGAAACGGGTACGCTTCGGGCATTTGGCGTGCGCAGAAATGGGTACGCTTTGGCGGTCGAGGATGCTGGAAATGTCCGGCATCCTCCCGCAGCCGCTCGCAATCACCCAATGCCCACTACCCTCACCCGAGAATCCCCAACCTGGCTGCCCGCCCCCGATAGCTGGCAGTACCACCTGCTGCTCGGCGCGGCCGGGATGCTGATCCTGGGGCCGCTCGGTGGTATCGCCGCGGCGTACATGAACTTCTCGCTCGGGTTCTTCGTGGGTGGACAGGTATTGGCCGGCATTCTCGGGTCGGCCGTGACGGCGGGCTACGGCGCATCCGGGCGTCACGGCGCGAACTACATCCAGACCGCCGCTGCGTCCGTGGCCGGCATGAGCGGCATGGCCGTCGTGATCCAGGCGATGGGCTGGATGGGCATGGCGCCGCCGCCGATGTGGCAGTTGATCGGCTACATGCTCTGCATCGGCATGTATGGGGTGGGCGTGGGAATGCTTTATACCCCGCTGCTGGTGGACCGGATGCAGCTCACGTTCCCGTCCGGGCTCGCGGTGGCCAACATCCTGCGCGCGCTGACCGATCCCGTGCTGCTGCGGCGCTCGGTTGCCCGTCTGGCGGGCGGCACCGGGCTTGGCGTGCTGGCGAGCATCGGTGCCACACGCGTGGCATGGCTTGGCGCGATCGACCTGTCGGCTTCCACGTTTGGCGCGGGCATGATCGTTGGCGCCCGCATTGGCATCGCGGCGCTGGTCGGCGGGCTTGCAAGCTGGGCGTTGACGCCGTACTTCGTCTCCATCGGCTGGCTGGCGCCGGGTGACCCCTATCGCAAGATCACGTTCCTGATCGCGCTGGGTATGATCATGGGCGCGGCGGCCGTCGATGTGTCGCTGCTCCTGATGCGCGCGGCGCAACGCACGCGTGCCGCTGCCTCGGGCGGCAGGGCG
>NZ_ANKP01000104.1:0-12984 GCF_000319775.1 Cupriavidus sp. HMR-1 | reverse complement strand
CCAGCCGCAGCGCGCGCTCCCTCAGATCGGCCGGGGCCTCAGGTGTCCCCTGCAGGACGGCCAGCACGTCGCGTGCTTCCAGTGCGGGGCCGATCCCGCGGCCGACCGGCTGCTCGCCGTCGGTGATGCGCAACGACACCTGCAGCCCGATGGCGCTACCCACCTCCTGCAGGCGCCGGCCGAGCGACGCCGCGGCGTGTGTGCTGCGCACTTTCGCGGTCGCGCCCACCGGCAGGTCGATCAGCACATGGGTCGAGCCGGCAGCGGCCTTCTTGGACAGGACCGAGGCCACGAGCTGCCCTTCGCTGTCGAGATCGAGCGGCCGCTCGACGCGGATGAGGATGTCGTCGGCGGGGCTGAGCCGCACCGAGCCGCCCCACACGATGCAGCCGCCCGTGCGCTCGACCACGCGCCGCATGCTCGGCACATCCAGGTTGACGGGCGCCAGCACCTCCATCGTGTCGGCTGTCCCGGCCGGTGAAGTGATGGCGCGCGAGGAGGTCTTGGGCATCGTGAGGCCGCAGGCGGCCACGATGGGCACCACGAGCAGGGTCGTGCGATTTCCAGGCAGGCCGCCAACGCAGTGCTTGTCCACCACCAGCGGACGGCCCCAATCGATGCGGTCGCCGACAGCGATCATGGCTTTTGTGAGCGAGACCGTCTCCGCCAAGTCCAGGCGATCGCCGGCGCAGGCGGTGATGAACGTAGCGAGGTGCAGGTCCGAGTAGCAGCCCGCCGCGACGTCAGAGATGATCGCGCCGAACTCGGTGTCGCTGAGGGAGTTGCCATAGACCTTGGCCCGGACATGGCTGAGCGAATCCAGCGGTGGCGCATGGGTGACCGCGACCGGCTGGCCCGGCTCCGCACCCAGCGATGCCCACGCCGACTCGGACAGACCGGCGACGTTCTCGGCCAGCCACTCACCGTCGACGACACTGAGCGTCGCCACGATGCTTCGGCGGCCGGCCGTCAGTTGCACTCGTGCCTGGGTCGTGAAACCTTCAGATCGACAGATCGGACAATCACGCCGCATGTAGACCACCGGCTCCTGGTAGGTGTCGATGCCCGTGCGCCACGCCTGTAGCGTGTCCCCGGCCTCCTTTGCGCGGCCAGCTTCGTGCAGTTGCGCTGTCATGCAAGCTCCACGGTCTGCAGGTAGTCGGGCACCGAGACCGCCCAGCCGAGTTCATGGTCAATACGCGAGCGCAGCGCATCGGCCGCCTCGGGCTCGCCGTGCGTCACGAACGTGCGGCGCGGCGTCTGCGTGAAGCCGCGCAGCCACGCGATGATCTCGTCGGCATCGGCGTGGGCGGAGAGGTTGTCGATTGAGGCCACCTCGGCGCGGATCGGCACGTCTTCGCCATGGATGCGAACGGTGGACGCACCGTGCAGGATCGCCGCTCCGCGGGTTCCACCCGCCTGGTAGCCGGCGAACAGGATCGTGTTGCGCCGATCGGGCGCGAACGACTTCAGGTGGTGAACCACGCGGCCACCCGTGGCCATGCCGCTGGCGGAAATGATCACCATCGGCCCGCGGCTGGCACTGAGCGCCTTGGACTCCTCGACCTTGTTGACGATTCTCGCGGCGTGGCACATGCCCTCGCACTCCTCGGGCGAGAGGCGATGCTCATCACGGTGGGTGTGGTACAGCCGCGTGGCATCGATGGCCATCGGGCTGTCCAGGTATACCGGCAGGTGCTGGATGCGGCCCTGCTTCTTGAGCTGGTAGATGCCATACATCAGGCTCTGGGCGCGGCCGACCGCAAACGCGGGGATGACCACGACGCCGCTGCGGGCGGCGGTCTGATTGATCACGGTCTCCAGTTTTTCCAGCGCGTCAGTCTCTTCATGCTTGCGGTTGCCGTAGGTGGACTCCACCAGCAGGTAGTCCGCGCCCGGGACCTGCACCGGCGGGCGCAGCACCGGGTCATTCGGGCGGCCGATGTCGCCGGAGAAGAGCACCGACCGCTGCCCGTCGCTGAGGTGCACGAAGGCGGAGCCCAGCATGTGCCCCGAAGGCTCCAGCCGGGCGGTGAGTCCGGGCAGGGCCTCGAAGGCCTCGGCGAACGGACGTGGAGCGAAAAGCTTCAAGCAGCGCTCGGCATCCTCCCGCGTGTACAGCGGCAGTGCGGGCTTGTGCTTGGAGAAGCCGTGGCGGTTGGCGAACTTCGCCTCTTCTTCCTGCAAATGGCCACTGTCGGTCAGCAGGATCTTGCACAGCTCATGCGTCGCGGACGTGCAATAGACCCGCCCGCGAAAACCCTGCCGCGCCAGCAGCGGCAGGTAGCCGCTGTGGTCGATGTGGGCATGGGTGAGCACGACTGCGTCGATCGACTTGGGCGCCACCGGCAGCGGCTCCCAATTGCGCAGCCGCAGCTGCTTGAAGCCTTGGAACAGGCCGCAGTCCACCAAGATGGTCGCATCGCCATGGCGCAGGAGGTATTTCGAACCGGTCACGGTGCCCGTGGCACCCAGAAACTGAAGTTGCATGGAAGGTATCCAAGGATGTTGTCGTTCTAAAGAAGGACCGGCCGATCAGGCAACTCGTTGCCGTGGCCCGCGTCCCGCGGAAAGTGCTGCATCAACAGGTGGCTGACGGCGGCGATGCCTTCCATGGCGCCGGCCTCGAAGCGTCCCTGCGCAAACTGGGCTTCCATGCGCTGACACACGCCCGACCACATGTCGGCACCGCAACAGGCATGGATGCCGCGATCGGCCACGATCTCCACCGCCCGGTCGGCCAGCAGCACGTAGATCAGCACCCCGCTGTTGTGCGCCGTGTCCCATACGCCCATGCGAGCGAACAGGTCCAGCGCTCGCTCGCGCGCCGATTGGCCTCGCCACAGCGGCGATCCGTCCAGCGCGCCCTCAACCACGAAGCGCAACTGGCCGCCGTGCTGGGATTCGCCCGTTCGGATAGCCTGCTCGATCGTGTTCAGAGCGCGCGTCGGGAAGGCGCGGCGTACCGCACGGTCCGTGGTGGCGAGGTGGCTAAGAAGTCGTTGAATGTTCATCTCACCACCGTCCCGAAGCGCCACCGCCACCAAAGCCGCCGCCACCGCCGCGGAATCCGCCGCCGCCGAATCCAGCGCCAGGCCATCCACCACCCCGATGGTGCCCGTGCATGCCGCCGTGGCCGCCCATGCCGATGCCCAGCAGCGTGACAAAGAATCCAGCCAGTCCCGCCATTGTGGCCACTGCGAGGGTGCCCACCACCAGCCACGCCGCGGCACCCAGCACGCCTGCCGTGACCACGGCGCCAGGGACACGGCCGAGGGCGTTGCGCAGTAATCCGCCCAGCATCAGGGCCACGATGAATAGGAAAGGCCAGGCCTGGCCAATGTCGTTGGTCCGGCTTTGCCGCCTCGGGTCCGCCGCAGGCAGGGCCTCGCCGTCGACGATGCGCATGATCTGTTCGACACCTGCCGCGATCCCACCGTCGAAATCGCCCTGACGAAAGCGCGGCGTGATCACTTCGTCGATGATGCGCCGCGCCACCACGTCGCTCAGCGCACCCTCGATGCCGTAACCGACTTCGATGCGCACGGCGCGATCGTCCTTGATGACCAGCAGCAGTGCCCCATCGTCCACCTTGCGGCGGCCGAGCTTCCACTGTTCGACCACCCGCATGGCGTACTGCTCGACCGGTTCGGGCCGCGTCGAGCGGACCATCAGCACCGCGATCTGTACGTTCTCGCGTTCCTCGAAGGCACGAAGCTGCGCATCCAGCGCGGCGACCCGACCGGCGGCGAGCGTCCCCGTGAGGTCGGTGACACGCGCCTGCAGCGGCGGAACAGCGACCAGTTCCTGCGCGAACGCGACCGTCAGGAACAGGCTCAGCAACAGCCAGGCCAGGATGCGGGCCAGCCGCAGGTGGGCGGGGTGGGCGGCCGGGTACGGCGCCGCTGTTCTCGTCGCGCTCATGTCAGGGGCGCGACGCCGGTGCCGCGGCGCCGAAATCGACCTGTGGCGGCGTGGCCATCGCCTTCTCGTCGGCGACGGAGAAGTTCGGCTTGACGTCGTAGCTAAATACCCTGGCCGTGATGTTGGTCGGGAAGCTGCGCGTCAGGACGTTATAGTCCTGCACCGCCTTCACATAGCGCCCGCGTGCCACGGTGATGCGGTTCTCGGTGCCTTCGAGCTGGGCGCGCAGGTCCTGGAAGGCCTGGTTGGCTTTAAGCTGCGGGTAGTTCTCGCTCACCACCAGCAGCCTGCTCAGCGCGCCGGACAGCTCACCCTGCGCTGCCTGGAACTTCTGGAACGCTTCGGGGTTGTCGACGAGTTCCGGGGTGGCCTGGATCGAGGTAGCCTTGGCGCGCGCTTTGACGACCCGGGTCAGCGTCTCTTGCTCGAAGTTGGTCTCTCCCTTTACCGTCGCGACGATGTTCGGGATCAGGTCGGCGCGCCGCTGGTACTGGTTCAGGACCTCGGACCAGGCAGACTTGGTCTGTTCGTCCCGCCGCTGGAAGTCGTTGTAGCCGCATCCGCTCAGAGACAGGGCAAGCGCTGCGAGCAAGGCCGTCAGGAAAAGTCTCATGGTTTGGTCTCCGTGGAACTGGATGAAGTGGAACAAGGTGGAGCTGTCAGCAGGGCTGGGTTCGCTGGCCACCACTGCCGCGGAATCAGTAAAAAGGCGAGGGCGACCGCCAACGGGACGGACAGCCATGCGAAGCTGTTCTGCATGACGGTTCCGAACAGCCAGCCAGCGACGGCCGATCCCAGCGTCTGCCCGAAGCCTGCTGCGGCGGCGAGGCCACCCATCGCAGTCCCGAGCCGCCGACGTGTGGAACCCGCGGCGAGGTAGGCAATGGTGGGCAGCACGATGCCAGTGCCCGCGGCCGTGAGACTCACGCCGACGTACATCCAGGTCTCGCTGCCATGGCGGGCCAGCATCGCGAGTCCCGCGATGCCCAGGACCATGCCGGCAGCCAACACGCGGCGGGGATCAGCGCGCTCGAGCAGGCCGGTGAAGAACAGAACCGCGTTGACGCCCAACATCACCAGGCTGCATTCGGCGAACATCAACGACACCTCGCGCGACGAGAGATCGGGATGACGCTGGCCCTGCAGCACGATGCCGAGTTCAAAGCCGGCAAGCACGAACATGACCACGCCGTTGAGCAGCCAGAGCGTGATGGACCGGCGCTTGGACGCACTGTCGTCATCGCCTTCGTCCCCATCTTGAAGGGGCGACGGTGCAGGTAGCGTGGCAGCCAGACCCAGCATCATCAACACGCCCAGCACCGCCGAGAGTCCGATCACGAGGCTGGTCGCTGACCCTTGTACGAGGGCGGTGAAGAAACCCAGGCCGACAAGGCGATCGGCGGCGGCGTTCAGGCCGGGCCCGAACAGGAAGCCGAACAGCGACATCGCGCCCAACCATGCGAAGCGCTTGGCGCGTATCGCCTGCGGCGTGTACTGCGCGACGAGCGCCGGCACCACCGGCACGACGGCGGCGACAAAGAAGCCCGTGGCGCCGCGCAGCGCATAGATGCCGACCACGCCCACAGATTCTGGGCGCAGCAGCGGAAGCAGGCTCGCCACATAGCCGATCAGCCCGACCAGCAGCACGCGGGCGCGTCCCAGCCTATCCGCCAGCACGCCCCACAGTGGCGCCCCGACGAGGATTCCGGCCGTGTAGATGCCACTGAGGTAGCCGACATGACGCGCGAGCACTGCTGGATCGGCGTCGCCCATCAGAGGGCGCAGCCAGTCGGGAATCAAGGGCATCAACGCGCCATACCCGGCCGAGACGACGAACACGGCCGCCGCCAGCCAGCCCAACTGCACGACTCCCAGGTCGCGCTGAGGGGCCGGCGCGGCTTCGGGCGGCGGCGATTGCATCGGGTGGGTCTCGACCATCGTGGCTCGCGGCACAGGCTCACGCGACCGCTTGCACGTTCGCGTGAGACGTGACGCGCTTGATCCCCGGCAGGCGCGTTCGCTTGAGCATCAACGCATTGATGGCGACGATCGCGGAGCTGCCGGACATCGACAACGCGGCGACCTCGGGCGACAGCGTGAAGGGGTAAAGCACCCCAGCCGCAAGCGGGAAGGCGATCACATTGTAGCCCACGGCCCACCAGAGGTTCTGGTGCATCTTGCGCAGCGTCGCGCGGGAGAGTTCGATGGCCCCTACGACGTCGTAGGGGTCGCTCTTCATCAAAACCACCTGGGCGCTTTCCATCGCGACATCCGTTCCGGCGCCGATCGCAAAGCCCACGTCGGCCTGCGTCAGCGCCGGAGCATCGTTGATGCCGTCGCCGACCATGCCCACCTTGTGGCCCTGCTGTTGCAGTTCCTTGATCTTGGAGGCCTTCTGCCCAGGCAGCACGTCCGCAAGGACGATGTCGATGCCCAATTCCTTGCCGATGCGCTCGGCGGTCGCCTGGTTGTCGCCTGTCAGCATCGCGACCTTCACGCCCCGCGCCTGTAGCTTGGAGATCGTCTCCCGCGAGGTCGGTCGAACGGCGTCTGCGATCGCGATGATGCCGATCAGCCGGCCGCCGCGCGCGACATGGACCACGGTGCGCCCGCCGCCTTGCAGCCGCGTTGCCTCGCTGGAAAGGGCGGCCAGGTCCACCTGCTCCGACTGCATTAGCAACCGGTTGCCGAGCAGCACCGTCTCGCCCCCGATGGTGGCCCGTGCGCCTTGCCCATCGATGTTGGTGAAGTTCTCCGTGACTTCGGTCTGCATGTCGCCAGCACGTTTCAGCACTGCGAGTGCAAGGGGGTGCTCGGAGAACTTCTCCACGGCGGCAGCCGTCGTCAAAAGCCTGGTTTCATCGACACCGGGCGCGGCGACGATCTCGACGACCTCCGGCTGTCCAAGCGTCAAAGTGCCGGTCTTGTCGAACACCACCACTGTCAGCTTAGTGGCGTTCTCCAGCGCGGCCGCATTCTTGAAGAGAATGCCGTTCATCGCCCCCAGGCCGGTCCCGACCATGATCGCCATCGGCGTGGCCAGGCCCAGCGCATCGGGACATGCGATCACGAAGACAGTGATGGTCAACGTGAGTGCGAACAGCAGCGTCTGGCCCATTGCCCAGTACCAGACGCTGAAGGTCAACAGGCCAATCACGATCGCTGCCAGCACCAGCCACTGCGACGCCTGGTCGGCCAGCAGTTGGCCGGGGGCCTTCGAGTTCTGGGCTTCTTGGACCAGCTTGACGATCTGGGCCAATGCCGTGTCCGCACCGACTTTCGTGGCCTTATAGCGAAAACTCCCGCTCTTGTTAATGCTGGCGCCCACGACGGTGCTACCCACCACCTTCTTGACCGGCATCGACTCGCCCGTCAGCATCGACTCGTCGACCTGCGAAGCCCCTTCGACGATCTCGCCGTCGACCGGGATTTTGTCTCCAGGCTTGATCACCACCAGTTCACCGGCCACGACCTCGGCGGTCGGCACCTTGGTCTCGACGCCATTGCGCACGACGGTGGCCATCGGCGGCGCGAGGTCCATCAGTGCCCGAATCGCGTCGGAAGCGCCCGCGCGGGCGCGCATCTCCAACCAGTGGCCCAGGAGGATGAAGACCAGCAGAACCGCCGCCGCCTCGTAGAACACCTCGCTTTCGTAGAAGAAGGTCGCGCCGACGCTGAACAGGTATCCGACGCCCACCGACAGCACGACCAGTGTGGCCATGTTGGCAACACCGTTGCGCAAGGCCCGCCAAGCGGCGATGAGGAATGTCCAACCCGGATAGATGATCGCCGCGCTCGCGAAGATGAAAAGGAAAAGCTTATTGTTCAGCCCGAACGGCGTCTGGAAGTCGCCGAACATCTTCCCCATCGGCGAATAGAAGAACACCGGGACCGAGAAGATCAGCGACACGAAGAACCGATTGCGCATATCACGGGCCATGTCCTGCATCGACCCCGACCCGTGCCCCATGTCGTGCATCATATCGGCCATGGCGGGGTCGCCTGCGTGACCCTGGTGCCCGGCATGGGAGGTCGGCGAGGCGGCCGTCTTCGCAGTCGCTCCGGCTGCAGGGGCGTGCCCCAGATGCCCCTCATGCCCCGCGTGATCCTTCTGCTTCGCAGACACGGCATGATGGGCGTGCCCGTCATGGCTGCGGCCCGCCGTACTGCCCGTGGCGGGCTCGCACACATGCTTCGGTGTCAGTTCGCCGCCGCAGTGATACCCACACTCGGCGATCCGGTCACGCAGGTCCTCGACGCTGAGCTGCCCATCGTCGAAATGTACCGTTGCACTCCCCGCGACATAGTTGACATCGGTATGATGAACGCCTGGAAGTTGCAGCAGCTTGCGGCGTACTCCCTCCGCGCTCAGGCTCGAAACGAGCCCTCCGACCTCGACGTTGATTGATTTCATGGATGGTTCTTCCTGTTCGCTGTGTTCGTGTTGTCAACGTGCGAGTCGGCCCGAGTCCAGGCATTCCTCTGAGAACTCGAAGACGATCTCCCGATCGGGAGCGATGAGCTTGTTCTTCTTACCGGCGTAGTGAAGCCGGAAGAGGATGTCCTTGATCAGGTTGAGCCTGGCCAACCGCTTGTTGTCGGCGAGCACGACAGACCAGGGAGCTGCGGCGGTGTGCGTGCGCATGAACATCTCGTCGCGCGCCCGCGTGTAGTCATCCCAGTGCTTCAGTGCTACGGCATCCACCGGGCTTGACTTCCACTGCTTGAGCGGGTCGCGGCGGCGTTCATCGAGCCGGCGGCTCTGCTCCTTCTTGCCGATGTCGAGGTAATACTTCAGCAGCTTGATGCCGGAATTGACCAGCATCTCCTCGAACTTGGGCACGGAGTTCATGAACTCCTCATGCTGCTCGGCCGTGCAGAAACCCATTACCGGCTCCACGCCGGCGCGGTTGTACCAACTGCGGTTGAACACAACGAGTTCTTCGCCAACCGGCAGGTGCGGCACGTAGCGCTGGAAGTACCAACCGGTGCGGTCCCGGTCGGAGGGTTTGCCGAGCGCGACGACCCGGGTTTCCCGAGGACTCAGATGTTCGACAAGCCGCTTGATGCTGCCGTCCTTTCCCGCGCCGTCTCTTCCCTCCAGGAGGATGAGGATTCGGTCGCTGCACTTGATGAAATGACGCTGCAGCTTCACGAGTTCTATCTGCAGCATGTGCAGCAGCGCCTCATAGTCCTCGTGGCCGATCGAGCGTGCGGCTGGCTCGTCTCGCGGCGAGCCGTGTGCAATATCGCCGGCGTTCACGTGAGCCTTGCTTTTCGCGCCTCTCGCGCCCTTCTTGTTCTTTGTCATGGGGTTCTCCGTTAGGCCTTCTCGTTGCAGGCGGCATTGCTCGATAGTGCTCCGGCACCCGATGGGGCACTATCATCAGGTCCGCATGCGAGCGGCACGGGGGCACCATCGCAAGGACCGTACGCTGCAGCTAGGACGGTGTGTAGGCGGGTTGAGGGCGGCGAATCGCCTTCATATCAGCCTCGCTGGCGCGGACTCGAGAGGGATGGCAAGAAGCGCGGTGTTCGCGCGGCGTAGGCATCGAACTCGGCACCGAACTGCTTGCGCATGTCGGCTTCCTCGTTGATCGCCAGCCGCGAATACATCACGACGAGGAAGGGGAACATCAGCAGCGTCAGTAGCGTCGGCCACTGCAGCAGGAAGCCAAGAAGGATGGCCACGAAGGCCACGTACTGCGGGTGTCGAATCCTGGCATAGGGTCCGCTCACCGCTAGCTGTCCGCGTTTTTGTGCGCTGTATAGCACATTCCAGGCGCTCGACAGGAGCCAGAAGCCGCCGCCGATGAAGACGTAGCTCGCAATATGTAGCGGGCTGAAGTGCGGGTCGCCCTTCTCGCCCAGCAGCGTCGACCAGAGATGGCCGCTGTTGTGAGCAAGCAGGTCCAAACTCGGATATCGCGTCTGAAGCCAGCCGGAGAGCAGGTACAGCGTCAACGGAAAGCCATACATCTCGACGAACAGCGCGACGATGAACGCTGCAAATGTCCCGAAAGTTCGCCAATCACGCGAGGTCTGCGGCTTGAAGAAACTGAAGGCGAACATAATGAAGACCGCCGAGTTCATGAGAACGAGCAGCCATAGCCCATAGGCGGGCGCATCGTGATTCATGTGCGATCTCCATGTGTCGTTTTAGCCGGCTTGCAAAGATCGCTTGCTGCAGCATGACGATGCATCAGCACATGGGCAACGACGCATGTTGCGAGAAGGACCGGCGGCAGAGCAGCCAGGTAGTGGGCCCCGTGTTCCGTGAACAGCATGTAGATGCTTGCGCCCGAGAAAGCCAGAAAGCCCAGGAACCATCGCGAGCGTGAAAACGTCGGACTGGAGGGGCCGATGCGGTGAGATGCTGTCATGGCGTCCTCCTCACTTCACCGACTCGGGCAGCCGGTCCATCATCAGCTGCATCATGGATTGGCACATGTCCATGCGCATTTCGAGCATTCGCTGCCTCTCGGAGGGCGGCGCCGACTCTGTGCCTTCCTTCATAGCGCTCATCATCGCCATGCCGTCCCGCATCGCCGGCATGTGCTCGGCCATCAGCGCTTTGCGCTCCTCGGGGGTCTTCGCCGCCACCATCCTTTCGTGCATTGCCTGCATCGACTTCATTTGAGCGTCCATGCCCTCGACGCTCGGCACCAGCGGCGCCGCGGCCGTAGGTGCGCTCGAACCCGCAGGATGATGGGCTTGATGGTCGTCTTGCGCGAACGCAGACAAGGTGACAAGGGCGGCGCCGAAGACGACCGCGATGCAACGCACGAATGCCATTACTTGCTCCTTTAGCCGTAGGTATTTGTCGTGGGGGGGCGAACCATATGTCGTTGCCAGCAGACAAATCCCATATTAAAACTCCGTAGCCGGGTACAGAGTCAAGGTTGCGCGTGCCGGGTGTGACCGGCACAGCTGCTCCTAGAAGGAGGCGTTATAGCGCGAGACGTGCAAACAGCAGCCAGGCTGGCGGCTGTGGAGGAGCCCGCTGGTGGCTTCTCGATGGGATGGCTTGCGAAGCCAGGGCCGAGGTCAATTCCTGGGCGGTATAAGAAGGGGACGGAAGCCCAACAAGGTCGAATGCGAAGGTCGGCGTCTTCTGAATTGCAGACTGGTTGACCTCGTCGCAGAGTTTCAGGCAAGGGGCCTTCGACGGGTCATGGCTCCCCTCTTCATGCTGCCCATGGGCGCCCTCATGCGCCCCATGCGCGTGACCTTGGTCGTGCCCATGTCCAGCAGCATGATGGTGCTGCTGCGGGGACTCCAGCAGGCAGGCATTTGCCATCCCGGTCGCAAGCGCAAACAACCATACCCCCAGCACCATCCACGCGATGGCGCGAATCCTGCGGGAATTGCGGGGGTTGAGAAGTCTGCGCATGTGCGGCCCATATACCCAATGGCAGTAATGCTATGCGCAGGCAAGTTGCGAGATATTGATCTCGATCAAATGAAGGCAGGGGTCAACTACGCAGTACTGCGTTATCCTGCCATGGTCATGAAGAAAACGGTAGATTCCTCGATGAACGAAGGTCCGGGCGATTGGATGACTGTCGGCAGGCTGGCGAAAGTCGCTGGCGTCGGTGTAG
The DNA here is from genome assembly GCF_000319775.1 of Cupriavidus sp. HMR-1. NCBI lineage: Bacteria > Pseudomonadati > Pseudomonadota > Betaproteobacteria > Burkholderiales > Burkholderiaceae > Cupriavidus > Cupriavidus sp. HMR-1. Next base: position 1,459 of record NZ_ANKP01000104.1, on the reverse strand, counting down.
AGACGATTCGCTATTATCAGGGGCGCGGGCTCTTGCCGATCCCGAAGACTGCCGGCAGCTTTCGGCATTACCCCGCTTCAATGGTTCAGCGGATCGGCTTTATTAAGCGTGCACAGAGCCTGGGCTTCTCGTTGGACGAGGTGGGATCGCTCTTGGACCTGGAGGACGGACGGAATCGCCGGGCCATTCAGACCGTGACGCGGCGGCGCCTTGAACAGATTGACGAAAAGGTCGGGGATCTTGAGCGCATGCGAGATGCTCTGCGTGACATGCTCGTGCGGTGCGAGGAGACGGGGCAGGCCTCCCCTTGCCCCATCATCGCTGCACTTGTTGGTCCTCCTCCGGACCCGCAGCCGCTTACCAATCGATTGCGATAGCTCGCGGGAACAACGTCGCTGGAGACGTGCGCGAAAAGCTGAGGATTCTGAGGATTCCTCGCAGGCACCGCCGCTGCTGCCTGGCCGCGGCCCCTTGACATTGACACAGTGGTAAGGTGAGTGATCTGCGCGGAGCGTAATTGGCTGCTACTGAGCCTTTTTCCTGCGCCCGACGATACCTGATTGCTTGCGTCTGACCCAACTTGGGATCGCCGTTCGGCGACGCAAGACCGTCCGGGCTTCCGTCAAACGCCTCCCGATCACGCAGAGCAAGGCCTCGGGACGGTCCAGGAATACGTTGCCTGCCGTGTCGAGAAAGGAAATCCGATTGTTGCGCAGGCTCTCGGCCATTTTGGGCGAGAAGGGTCGACTACTGCCTTATGTGGATTGGGCAACGGAAAATTGCCTGGCCGACTCCCGTTGGACCGGGTTCGGCCAGGAGTGGCCATCGACTGTTGTCGCCCAGAGCAGACGCTCAAGGATCCGCCTACCGCCCTAAGACCTTGGGCGGTGGGCGCTAACCGCCGGCACAACAGGGGGCAGGCTTGTGCCGCCATTTGGGTTCCCCGCCGGTGCCCGGTCCTGTGCGGAAAAACCGAAGGATCCTTCTACGGCGGCCTTGCGAACGATCAAGGAAGTCGTTCCTGCAGGAGCTTCCCCCCGCAAACGGGGCTTGTGCAGCGCATCAACGGATGTAGCATGATGCGCTTCATCGCCCCCCTGGGTACTGCGGCGCCTCGCTGCGCCATCGTGCCCGCCAGGCCCGGGGTACCTGCAACGACTCAACGAGTAGTAAATGAAGAACAAACTCCGCTGGGGCCTGCTGGCCTTGCTCATAGTGCTGCTCGGCGCTGCGGCCCTGTGGTGGGGGTACGGCCGGGGCGAGCGGTGGCCGGCCGATATTGCCCACGCGAACGGTCGCCTGGAAATGGCGCGCGTCGACGTGGCCGTCAAGTACGGCGGCCGCGTGGTTGAGTTGCCCGTGCACGAAGGCGATGTGCTGGCCGCCGGGGCGACAGTGGCACGCCAGGATGACGCGGAACTGCGCGCCCAGCTCGAGGCCGCCATGGCCGCGCGAGCCC